>CAOKMR010000018.1 GCA_948469815.1 uncultured Clostridiaceae bacterium
TTTGTACTTTTTCAGTTGTTTCTATACCAACTTTAGCAAGTGTGCTTGCAGTCTTAATTTCTATACTTGCTGATGTACTATTTGCTGGTATATATGCTTTATAAGTGTATGGTTTATCAGCACTTTCTTCTATTTCTACATTATTTACTTTTAAGTATTCTAATGCTTTGTTGTCAGACATGATGTTTATGGTTAATGTTGTACTATTAGTTACAGTTGTGTCTTCTGCTGTTATCTTAATTGGTACTACTATTTGTCTTCCTGTTGTTGTGTCTATTGTTTGAATTGTCTCTCCTTTTGTTTCTCCTAAAATACCGTTTATTTCGATTTGAGCATTTTTATTTGTAGCTTTTACTTTAATATCTGCTGTTTTGATACTTTCTAGTATTGTTGTTGTATATGTTCCATTATCTGCTGGCTCTATTTCTCTACCATTTACATGTAGTTTTATGATTGATGCATCTTTTGATAGTTTTTTAACTATTAATGTTCTTGTTTCGATTGTACCATCTTCTGCCATGACAGTTAATGTTATTCTATTTTCTTCATTTGCTGTACTTACTTTCTCAGTAGATGTATTTTTTGTAAATGCTCCTGCTCCTATTTTTATAGTTGCTTCTTGGTTTTCTGTTTCTACATATACATTTGCTTCGTCTACTGCTTCATCTACTAATATTGTATATGTTTTTGTTTCTTCATCATAGTCTGTTACATCTTTGTCATTTACTTTTACTTTAGCGATGTTTGTGTTGTTAGATATTTTCTCTATTTGAAGTGTGTATTCTGCTTTGTCTGTACCATTTTGAGCTGTAATAACTATTGGAACACTTGCTATCTTTGTATCTTCTGGTAAAGTAAATCTTATAGTATTTTCTTGTACAACCTTTTCACTTCCATTAATTTGTACTGAAGCATATTGATTTGCTGATGTTACATTTATTGTTACTTCTTTTGTTCCTGCACTTGCTGTTACATAATAGATGTTTTCTTCTTTTTCCATTGCTGATTTTTCATCTACTTTAATTTCTCCAATTCTTGTGTCTGCTGATTCTTTAGTGATGAATATTGTGTATGTTTTTGTTAAACCACTTTCTGCTGTTACTGTTACATTTACTGTTTCTTCACTGTTTTCTAATGCTATATTCTTAGTTACTGTATGGATTGTTTCTGCATCTGCATTTAGTTTTATTCTTGCTTTTTCGTTTGTTGCTTCAATATATAGTGAAGCTGTTTCTAAGTCTCCTTTTACAAATGCTTTGTATTTTCCATCTTCTTCTGTAATTTCTGTATTGTTTACTTTAACTAAATTTAATGTAGCATCATCTGATATTTTTTCTATGTTTACAGTGTATTGTTTTTCTTCTCCGTTTTGTGATTTTACTGTAACTTTTACTTGTTTTTCTGTAACATCACTTAAATCTAAGTCATATGTGTCTTTTACTAATGAATAATCATTATCTTCAATTTTTACACTAGCATAAGGACTGAATGTCTTAACTTCCATCTCGTATGTTCCTGTTTTCATTGGTACTTTTACTGTATATGTTCCATCATCTTCTAATGTTCCAACTTGTTCAGAAACTTGTACATATTCTAATTCTGTGTTTGTTGATTTTTTAGCAATTTTTAATGTGTATTCTACTTGTTCTTCTTCTACTGGTGATTTTACAATTATCTTTAATGTATTTTCTTCTTCTGTTGTTTCTACTTTTAGTGTTGTTGTTCCTGTATTTTCTGTATCTTTTACTTTGATGTTTACTTTGCTTGATGTAGGTGTTATTACTACATTTGCTTCTGAAACATCATTGTTTATCCAAGCTACATATTGTCCATCTTCAATCTCTGCATTTACCCCATTTACTGAAATTGAATCTAGTGTTAATACTTGTTTTTTGATAATTGTTAATGTATATTGTTTTTCTTCTCCATTTTCTGCTTTTACTGTAATTGCTAATGTATTAGTATCATCTGGAATAGATATTTCTTTTGTCACTTTGTTTACTTTGTATTCATCTTCTCCAATTTTTACTTGTGCATTTTCATGAGATGTGGTTACAGTTAAGTTAAGTGTTGTTAAGTCACTTGATACTACCATCTGATATCCTGTTTCTGATGTTTGTGTTAGTTTATCTGCTTCTACTCCTTCTGCTGTAATTGATAGTAATGAGTTATTACTTGAGTTTCTTTGTAATGTTAGATAATGAGTTTTTGTTGTTCCATCTTCTGCTTTTACCATTATAGACACTACTTTTTCTTCTTCTGTTACATATACTGTATCAGAATTTTCATGAAGAATTTCTTCATTTCCGTCTATAGTTATTGATGATTTTTCATCAACTGCTATTACTTTTACGTCTGCTTCTGTATCATTTCCAATTTTTACTATATATTTGTCTTCTGTTTTTGTTATTAGTTCTTCATTTACATATATGTCTATATCTGTATTTCCTGACATTTTTTCTACATTTAACTTATAAGTTTGTTCTGTACCATCTTCTGCTGTTACTATTATATTAAATATAGTATTTTCACCTGTTAATTTTGCTTCTTTTACAATTGCTCTTGCTGTTCCTGTTTGGTCTATTCCAACTTTTGCTAATTCTTCTTCTGCAAGTGCTTCTATATTTACTTGTGTTGTAGAATTTGTCACTCTTACATGATATTCTCCATCTTCTGATTTATCTAGTATGTTACCATCTACTTTTAGATATGATAAGTTTGTATTTGTTGACATTGGATGGATTTCTAGTGTGTAGTCTTCGTTTGTCTCTTTGTCTTGTGCTGTAATTTTGATTTTTACTGTAGTTGGATCTCCATTTTTTTGTATTGTTATATCATTCTGTCCGGGCAGACACAGGGCCTGCCCCTACATCTATAAATTCTACCATTGCCAATTCATCTTCTGATACTGCTGTTACTTCATATTCTGTTAATGCTATTGGAACTCTTGCTACATATGTTTTTGAGTATGGTTGTAATATTGCTTTTATTCCGTTTACTGTAATTTCTGTTAAGTTTGTATTGTCTGGTAAACTATGAATTATTAAGTTATATGTTTTTGTTGTTCCATCTTCTGCTTTTACATTAATATTTGCAGTTATATCTTTTGAGTCCATGTCTAATTCTTTTGTTATTTCTGCTTTTTCATATACAATATTATCTATTGCAATTTGGGCATTTTCATCTTCTGTTTTTGCATTTACTTCTACTTTTGTTAACTTATTAGTTAATGTTACTTCATATGTGTTTTCGTTTAATTCAGCTTCTATTCCATCTACTTTTACACTACTTATGTTTGTATTGCTTGATTGTTTTACTATTTGTAAAGTATATTCTGCTTCTGTTCCATCTTGTGATTTTACTTTTATAGGTAATGTATAAGTGTTTTCATTAAGTTGTATGCCTAATGTGTCTTGTGCTACTTTGTAATCATTTGTATCTATTGATACTTCTGAGAATTCGTAGTTTGCTTTCGCTATTACTGTCATGTCTGTATATTTTTCATTTACTTTTGCTATATAATTGTTTGTTCCTTTAACTTTTTCAGCTATTACTTGCATTTCATTATTTTGTATAATGATTTCTTTTAAAGTATTATCTGTTGAAGGTTTTTTGATTATTAATGTATAGTTTTCTGTGTTTTCTACATTTTCACTGTCTGTTACTGTTATTATATATGTATTTGTTAATTCTTCTGTGTCTACTGTTACTGTAGAACGTCCCGCTTCTTGTTCATTCATTCCGATTTGTACCATACTTGTTTCTACATTTGCTATTGCTAGAACTTCTGCATTCTTGCTATTTGCGGCAATATATGCTTCATAAGTTTTTTCACTGGTTTGTTCTACTTTCTCTCCATTTACATATACAAATGCTAATCCTGATGTATCTGGTTTCCTGTTTATTGTTAATGTATATTCTTTTTCTTCTCCTTCAGTTATTACTTTAATTTTTACAATTGTTTCGTCTCCTTCAAGTGTTACTTTTCTTGTTGTTTGTTTAACTTCTTCTCCTAAGTTGTTTATGTTTACTTTTGCTAAGTCGTATATTGCTTTTGCTTTGATTTCAACTTCTGTTACATCTTTTTCTACCATAATACTATAGTTTAAGAAGTTATTTTTGATTGGTTCTTTTCCATCTACTGTTAATTCTTCTAATTCCGTTAGTGCTGATTGTTTATATATTGTTAATACATAGTCTATTTCTTTTCCACTTTCTGAGGTTACTTTAATTGGTACTGTTCTCATTAGAGTATCTTCTAGTGTAATTTCTTTTGTTGAACTATGAATTTCTGCATTTTCATTGTCTATTGATACTTTTGCTGTTTGACTTACAGTTATAGCTTCTATGTTTGCTATGTCTGTGTCTTCTAATATTATTGAGTATTCTCTTGCATTTATTGCTTTTGCTTCTACTTCGTTTACATATAAATGTTCTAGTTCTGCATTGTTTGATTGTTTTATTACTGTTAATGTATATTCAAATTCTGTTCCGTTTTCTGTTTGTACTTTTATTGGTATTTCTGTTACCTTTGTTGGTAGATTGATTGTTGCTGTTAGTTCTCCTACATGCCATTCTCCGTATCCGGGCAGACACAGGGCCTGCCCCTACATCGTCTATATTAGATGTATCTTCGTTTTCTACAAGCATTATTTTATCTGTCTTGTCTTTTGTAGTTACAATTAATTCTCCTGTGTTATCATCTGTTGCTACTGTTACCTCATATTTCTTTATTCCTGTAACTTTTGCTTCTACTTTGTTTACAGATAATTTTTCTAGTCTTTGTGCTTCTAATGGTTCTACTACTATTACTACTTCTTTTTCTTCTTGTGTGTCTTTTGCTTTTACAGTTAAAGTTGTTTCTCCTTCTGCTATTGCTTTTATTTTTGCTGTTTCTTCTACTGTTACTATGTTTTCATCATTTGATGTCCATTCAAAGTCTTCTACTCCTCTTATGTCTTGTTTTAGTACATTATATCTTTCTGAGTCAATATTAAATTCTACAATATCGTTTGTACTCATTAATACATTGTCTGGAGTTACTGTAAATTCACGTGTTCCTACTAGTGTATATGTGTTTGAATTTTCTGTTGTTTCATTTCCTATTGATCCATATGTGTTTAGTCCTGCACCATATACTAGTCCTGTGTTGTCTATGTAGTATGTGTTGTTTGAACCTGCTCCTACCCCAATTACAGTTTCGATGTTTTCTACAAGTGTTGGTGTTTCTACATTAGAGTTATTTCCTAATCCTAATTCTCCGTTTGAGTTCTTTCCAAATACGTATAGTTGTCCACCATTTGTTAATATCATGTAGTTTCCGTCTTTTGCTGTAATGTCTACTGCATTTCTTGAATTATATATTGTTTCGTTTGTTTCTCCTGCTTTTACTACATTTCCTGTTTTTGTAAGTACTATTAATTCTTCTCCTCCTGCTACTTTTACTGCTTTTGTAATTCCTCTTAATAATACTGGTTCTGTGCTTTCTATTCCTGCTACATTTCCTATTACATATACATCTCCATTACTGTCTACTAATGCTGTATATGTGTTTCCTGCTACTACATCTATGATATTTGCTGTTTGTGGTATAGATACTCTTGTAGGTGTATCTTTTGTGTCTTTAGAGTTTGTTCCTAGTTGTCCACTTTCATTTGCTCCCCATGTATATACTTCTCCATATTTATTTAATGCTACACTATGTTTGCTTCCTGTAGAAATTTTTACTATGTCTCCTAGTGTTTGGATTAATGTAGGTTTTTGAGTTGTGTTTCTATTTCCTAATCCTAATTGTCCATATTGGTTGTCTCCAACTCCCCATACTGTTCCATCATTTCTAAGTATTAATGTAAATTTATTTCCTGCTTTTATGTCTTTATATGTTTTAAGTATATTTATTTCTTTTGGTACATTTGATGTTGCAAATGTTGAGTTTCCTAGTTCTCCATTTGAATTATATCCAAAGCTCCAGATACCACCATCTGCTTTTAATATGCTTGCGAAGTTTTGTCCTCCTGATACTTTTGGTGCAACTTTATTGTCTTCTTCTATAACTCTTATTATTACTACTTGTTCTTCTTGGCTTTCTGTGTCTGTAACTTTTACCCATGTTGTTCCTATTTCTTTTCCTGTTACTTTTCCATTTTCATCAACTGTAGCAATATCTGTATTTAAAGATTTATATGTGTAATTTTTGTTTGATATATTGTCTTTAAATGCATTGTATTCAAATTGTGAGTTTATGTTTAATTGTTTTGTATTATTTTTGTTTACTGCTACATCATTGTCTATTATGCTGAAGTTTTGTTTTCCTATTTGAACTGGTATGATACTGTTTGATTTTGTTCTATTAGCTGATGTTCCATGATAGTAATCTCCCATAGCCCATACAGTTCCGTCTTCTTTTATAAACATTGAATAAGTATTTCCTGCTACTACACTATATACGTCTGATATATTGTCCATTAGTGTGAATTCTTTCTTATTGTCTATATTTCCATTTCCGAATTGTCCTAGACTGTTTAATCCTGTAGCATATATTTTTCCTTCTTTTGTTAATATTATTGAGTGTGATTTTCCTGCTGATATTTCATGTATTCCGTTTATATTTTTTATTTGTGTAGGTTCAGTTATTATAGTTCCTGCGTCTATTCCTGATTGTCCATATACATTATATCCCCATACATATAGTTTTCCATTTGTTGTTAGTGCTAAGTTATGATATTCACCTGCTGAGATGTATACAATGTTCATGTCTTGGGCAGACACAGGGCCTGCCCCTACAGGTGCAAATGTGTTTCTCTTGTAGTCTGTTCCTGCTAGACTTCCAAAACTGTTATTTCCTGTTGTCCATATTTCTCCATTTGTAGTTACTACTACTGTGTGTGATTTTCCAGCTTTTACATCTAGTACGTTTTTCATTGTTTCTACTTTTCTAGGTAATACTCTACTTTCAGTTGTTCCTATTCCTAGTTCTCCGCTTGTGTTTAGTCCCCATACTATTAGTTTGTTGTCTTCTGTTATTGCATATGTTTGGTTATATCCTGCTGCTATTTTTACTATTTTTTCAGATAATGCTACTTTTTGCGGACGTGTTAATATTGCATTTAAGTTGTTTGTTCCTAATTGATAATTATTGTTTGCTCCCCATGTCCATACATTTCCGTTTTCGTCTAGTGCTACAACATGTTTCTCGCCTACGGCTATTTCAATAATTTTTGTGTCTCCTTGGGCAGACACAGGGCCTGCCCCTACAGTGTCTTGTTTACTATTTGTAGATGTAAATGTTATTTGTGATAGGTTGTCTGATGAGGTTGTATTTCCTATTCCTAGTTCTCCATTTGCGTTTAGTCCATATGCCCAAACTGTTCCGTCTGCTTTTAACATTATTTGTGTTGAGTTTACTGTGTTTACAGATGGTTTTACTGTTGTTCCTGGTTTTATTACTGTTACTTGAACATTTGATACAGTATCTTTTCCTACTTGACTTACTGTAATGCTTGCATTTCCTTCTTTTAATGCTGTTATTTCTCCTGTTTTTTCGTCTATTGTTATTATTTGTTTGTCATTTGAGGTATATATCATGTCTCCTTCTACTATGTCTTTTATTAGGTTGAATGATTTTAATCCTGAGGTTAATGTTGACTTTTCTCCTTTTGCTATTGTTACATGATTTGTACTTACTGCTATTTCTTCTGAGCCTACTAGTACTGGAGTTACTGAGTTTCCATTAACACCATTTCCAAGTGTTCCGTTTACTCCATTTCCCCATGCATATACTCTACCTTCTTTGTTTACATATATTGCATGATTATATCCTGCTGATACCATAATTCCATTTTCTGCTTCTCCTAATTTCTTAGGTAGTATTTGGTCTGATGCTTGTTCTCTTCCTAATTTGTTGTTTTCATTTGATCCCCATGTATAAACTTCTCCATTTTCTAATACTGCTATTGTGAAATTATATCCTGCTGATATATCTTTTATGTTTCTTAGTTCTCCTGTTCCTGTACTGTCTTTTATTACGCTAGGAGTAATAACTTTTGCTTTTGTTCCATTTCCACATTGTCCGTTTCCGTTATCTCCTATAGCATATGCAGTGCCTTCTTTTGTTAAGAATACTGTGTGATATACTCCTTGTGATATTTTTATTATGTTTTCTAATCCTTCTACAATTTGTTTTGTAGATAGGTTTATTACCTTATTGTCTTTTGTTATTCCATAGTTTCCTGATATTTGAGCAATTCCTTCTAATCCTTCTAGTTTTGTTGCAAGTCTTCTATATCCTCCAGTTATTTCTCCTATTTCATATACATTTCCATCATAGTCTAATAAGTATGTTGTGTTTCCTTTTGCTGATATATATGCTATGTTTTCTATTTCTTGTCCTTTTATGTCTAATACTTTTACTAATGTATTTGAACGTGTTGTTGTTCCATTTCCTAGTTGTCCTTTTCCATTATATCCACTTGCTAATACTTTTCCTTCTGATGTTAATATTACTGTATGTGTGCTTCCTACTGCTATTTGGCGGGCAGACACAGGGCCTGCCCCTACATATGTGTTTCCAGATAATTGTATATTTTGAGGTTCATTATAGTTTTTGTTGTCTTTTAGTGCTAGTTGTCCATTACTGTTTTGTCCAAAGCTCCATACACTACCATCTGCTCTTAATGCTATTGTAAAGTTTTGTGTGGCTTTTATGTCTATTACAGATTGTTCATCTTGTGCTAATACTTCTACATATATGTTTGCTGATTTATCTGCTTTTTCATGTTCTACTATTATTGTTGTTATTCCACTGTTTTTACCTACTATTTTTCCGTCTTCTACTGTTGCTATATTTGAGTTTATAGATTTAAATGTATATCCTTCTGTTGTTATAAATTCTTTTCTTAAATTAAATGTATTTGCTAATGTTGCATTTATTTCATGTTCTTCATTTTCCTTTATTGTTATGAATTTTTGTTCTGGTGTTATTTTTGCTTCTCCTATTAGTGTTGGTACTTTTCTTGATACATAGTCTTTTTGTCCTAATTGTCCATATGCGTTATATCCACATGTATATACTTTTCCATCATCTGTTACATATATTCCATGGCTTAATCCTGTTGACATTCTTTGTATATTTGTACCTTCTACTTTTGTAGGTGTTTTTATGTCTATAGCTGTTTCTATTCCTATTCTATTATCTCTATTATAACCAAAGCTATAGATTTCTCCATCTCTTGTTAATATAGATGATGAATATTCCCCACATTTTACAGATTCTCCAAGTATAGGTGTGTCATTTTCATTTTTAATATCGACAAGTGTAGGTGTGTAGTTTGTTACAGTGTTTCCTGTTCCTAATTGTCCATAAGAGTTATTTCCCCATGAATATACTTTTCCATCTGCTGATAATGCTAGATTATGGCTATTTCCAGATGCTATTTCTACTATATTTGTTAATCCTGATATTTTACCGTTTAAGTCGTCAATTTTCCATACTGTTCCATTTTCTGATAGTATTAGTTTTCTTGATATGTCTATTACTTTAGAGTGGAAATTAAGCTTTGTTAATGCTATTCCATATGTTTGTCTCCATATATTTCCCCATACATATACATTTCCATCTTTATCTAGTGCAATACTTGCATTTTCAAATGCCTCTATTTTAACTATATTTTCTAATCCTTCGATTTTTGTTGGATAATGTATTTTTGTATTTGTGCTAATACCTTGTAATCCAAGTTGACCATATTGGTTCTGACCGAAACTATATACATTTCCTTCTGTGTCTAATGCAAGTGTATGATTCAATCCTGCTGCAATTTTGGTGAATTTTAGTCCTTCTGGAATGTCGGTTATTTGCATTGGTTCATTTGTCTTATTTATATTAGCTAGTTTTGTTCCTAGTCCTAATTCTCCTCCTCCAGTAAATCCAAATCCCCATATTGTTCCATCTGTTTTTAATGTTACTGTATGGTATGCTCCTGCTTTTACATCCATTACAGCTATTTCGCCTTGTTCTAATACATTTATTTCTATTCTTCTTGCTAGTTCTCCTGATGTTATGTCTATATATGTTTTTCCTACTCCTTTTGCTGTAACATTTCCTTCATTATCTACTATTGCTATATTTTCATCTTGACTTGTATATTCTATTTCTTCTGATACTTCTTTATTGTATAAGTTAAATCCATAGTTGTATTTTGCATGTATTTTCTTTGATTGATTTATTTCATTAAATGTTAATTCTATTTCTTCTGTGCTTATATAGTCTTTTCCTATGTTTTCTGGCATGTTAGGGCTACTCTTTGAATAATTGCCTAGTTGTCCATATCCATTACATCCTACTGCCCATACTTCTCCATTTTCTTTTGCAAATATACTATAATTTGCACCTCTTGCTATAATGGCTACATTTGTCATTTCTTGTTCTTTTGTTTCCATTACATATTTTGGTTGTATTGAGTTTGTATATGTTCCATTTCCAAGTTCTCCATATCCATTGCTTCCCCATGCTAAGACTTTTCCTTCATTTGTTATTGCTAGTCCTCCATTATTTCCTGCAATTATAGAATTAATATTATTCATTCTGTTTCCGTCTATTCCTAAAAGTTGTCTTGGTATTGAACCTGAAATATCTGTTAATGTTCCTGTATTTCCATAGTTATATCCCCAGCCCCATGCTGTTCCATCATCTTTTAGTGCTACTACTTGTGCTCCTACTGATGCTGATATTTCTACTACTTTAGAAAGATCCTTAACTAGTGTTGGATTATATCTATTTGATCCTGTTCCATCTCCTAATCTTCCATTACCATTATATCCCCATGAATATACTATTCCTTCGTCTGTAATTGCATATCCTGCCATTACTCCTGCTTCTATTTTTCTAATGCTTGGTAATCCTATTACTTCTCCTGGTATATATCTAGTTGATGTTGTTCCATTTCCTAATTGTCCATATCCATTATATCCCCATGTATATACTTTTCCATATTTGTCTAATGCCATTGATAAATAGGTTCCTGCTGAGATTTCTATAATATCATTTAAGTGTTCTTCTCCTGCTTTACCTTTTACTTGTACTGGTATGTAGCTTATTGTGTTGTTTCCATTTCCTAATTCTCCATAGCTGTTATATCCCCATGCCCATACTGTTCCATCTTTCTTTAATGCTAGTACATGACGTTCACTTGCTGATATTTTTACAACATCACTTATATCTACTTTTGTTGGTGCAACCCTTTCTACTGTGTCTCCTAGTCCTAATGTTCCATATCCATTATATCCCCATGTCCATACTGTTCCATCACTCTTTAATGCTACTGTGAATGATCCTTGTGTTACGATTTGTGGGAATGCTACATCATTTTCTTCTAGTACATATACATCTACATATATTGTTTTTCTTGTTGTTTCTTCTGTAATTTGTATTTTTGTTTTTCCACGTTTTATTCCTGTTATTACTCCTTGTTCACTTACTTGTGCAATGTCTGTATTTTTGCTTGTGTATGTATAGTTTCCATTTAACATTTCATCATATAATAAGTTGAATTGTAGAGTTAGTTTTGGTGCTAATTCATATGTGTCTCCTATTTTATTTATTGTAATAGTTTTTTCTTCTACTTCAATGTCTGTAGTGCTTATACATTGCCATTCTTTTTTATCTACTTTAGTCTTATCTCCTAATTGTCCATAATGGTTTCTTCCATTTGTCCATACTGTTCCGTCTTCTTTGACTATTATACTAAATTCTGAACCTGATGACATATCTAATACTTCTGTTATTTCATCTGCTTCTTTTGAATATTTAAGTTTTACAGGGTTTAATACTCTTGCTGTTTCTGCATTTGGTATTTGCCCATATCCATTATATCCCCATGCATAAAGTTCTCCATCTTTTGTTTTTGCTAATACATTTTGTGCTTTTCCTGCTACATATTCAATATCTTTAAGTGGTGTACCATCTTCTAATATTACTTGTTTTGGAAGATTTTGATTTGATGTATTTGATATTCCTAGTTGTCCAAATCCATTATATCCACAACTATATACTTCTCCTTCTTCTGTTACGAAATAACTTGTGCACATAACTTCTGCTATTTGAGCTATATTTTCTATATTTACCTTTCGTGGAATATTTGAATATCCTGTTGCTCCTATTCCTAATTGTCCATAATTACTACTTCCCCAACTATATGCATTTCCATCATTGTCTAATGCTAGAGATGTATGTCCTCCTGCTGATATTTCTCTTATTCCTTTTATATTTTTTACTTGTACAGGTAATGCTCTAGAATATGTTGTTCCATCTCCTAAGCCTCCATATCCGTTATATCCCCAGCTCCATACATTTCCATCTGATTTTAATGCTAATGAATGGTTTCCTCCTGCTGCTATTCTTATTGCATTTGTTAAACCTTGTACTTGTACAGGTATATTAGAGTTTCTTGTACTATTATTTCCTAATTGTCCATTACCGTTATTACCCATAGCCCATACTGTTCCATCTTGTTTTAATAATAATGTATGATATGCTCCACCGATAATGTCTACTACTCCTTCTATATCTACTTTTGTAGGTTCTGTTCTTAGGGTTGTATCTCCTAATCCTAATTGTCCATAAGTGTTTTCTCCCCATGTCCATACTGTTCCATCACCTTTTAGTGCTACTGTATGGTTATATCCACTTTCTACTTTAGGGTTTGCTATACATCCTTCTCTTACTATGTTTACTACTACTGTTGCTGTTTCTCCTGTTTCTGTATTTGCTACTTCTATACATGTGCTTCCATATTTTACTCCTGTTACTAATCCTTTTTCGTCTACTGTTGCAATTTTTGGATTTGCTGATTTATATATATAGTTTTCGTTTTCTAGTGTTTTGTATAATATGTTAAATCCTAAGTTTACTTGTGCTTCTATTTGTTTTTTGCTTCCTAACCCTTGTATTGTCATTATTGGTTCTTTTACTTCTATACTTGTTGTTCCTATTCCTACTAAGAATTTTGATGAAATCGTTGTTTTGTTTCCTAATTCTCCATTTCTATTATACCCTGATGTATAGACTTTACCAATATTGTCTGCTACTACTAATGTATGTGGTGTACTTCCAACTAATATACCATTTGTGAATTCTCCTTGTCCGCCTTCTCCTAATACTTTGATAAATTCTCTAGCATATCTATTTGTTTCTCCATTTGCAGCTATTCCATAATAGTTATATCCTGCTGTCCATACTGAACCATCTTTTCTTAGTATTTGTGATGTACTTGCTATTGTATTCATATCTACTGCATTTGTAATTACTTCTCCTGTTGAGTCTTTTGAAAGTGATGGTAATAATGTTTGTGATGTGTTTCCTAGCCCTAAGTTTCCATAACTATTTTGTCCAAATGCATATATTTTTCCATCTTCTCCTAGTAATAGTGTGTTGCTTCCTCCTGCTGATATTTTTAATATGTTTGTAATTTCTGCTGTTCCTTCTGTATTTAATACTTTTACTGGTACAAGTGTGTTTGTAGTTTTTCCATTTCCTAATTGTCCTTGTCTACCATATCCAGTAGCCCATACACTTCCATCTGAGTCTAATAATATTGAATGGTTTGAACCTGCTGATATATCCATTATGTTATTTGCTTTTCTTACTCTTACTGGTAAGTTTTTGTTTCTGTTTGTATTATCTCCTAATTGTCCTTGTCCATTATATCCCCATGCATATACACTACCATCTTTCTTTAATGCTAGCATATGTGAATCCCCTGCTGTAATTGCAATTATATCTTTTAAATAGTCTAGTCCATTTTCTGATTTTACTTGTATGAATTCATTGCTTTGTGCTGAATTTCCTTGTCCTAGTTGTCCATAATTGTTTTGTCCTGTTACCCATACTGTTCCATCTTTCTTAAGTATTGCTGTGAAGTATGCTCCTGCTGCTACATCTATTACGTCTCTTTGGTTTGTGTCTGCTGGTTCTAAGCTGTTTATAGTGTTTCCTAGTCCTAGTTGTCCTTGTCTATTATATCCCCATGTCCATACACTTCCGTCTGCTTTTAGTGCTACAAAGTGGTTTTGTCCTCCTACTATTTTTGGTAGTGTTATTCCTTCTCTATATGGCACTACTACTTTTACTGTTGTTGTTGTTCCTAGTGTTTTGTTTGTTATTTTTATGTGTGTTTCTCCTGGTCCTTTTGCTGTGATTTTGGCTCTGTTTCCTTGTGCCTCTACATCGCCTTCTGTATTTGATGCATTTCCGTTTTCTTGTGCATCGTCTGGGTTTGAAGTGTCGCTGTTTTCTTGCGGGCGATTAATAATCGCCCCTACAGTGGCTACATCTTCGTTTAGGCTTTTGTATGTGTTTTCGCCTGCTTCTATTGTGCTTCTTAATAGGTTTAGTCCACTGTCTGCTTTTATTTCTATTTCTTTTGTGTCTCCTATGTTTGCAAGTATTATTTGTTTTTCGTCTACTTTTAATGTTGGTTTACTTATACATTGTACTAGATTTTCGTTTACGTCTGAGTCGTTTCCTAGTTCTCCATTTACATTGTATCCTGTTGTCCATACTGTTCCATCATATTTTACAAATGTTGTATGGTTTCCATTTGAACTTACTAACATTACATTATCTAAGTTTGCTGTTCCGTTTTCATTTAATACCTGTTTTGGTGTTCTATATGATGCTGTATTGTTTAGCCCTAGTTGTCCATATCCACCAAATCCCCATGAGTATGCATTTCCATTATTGTCTATTGCAAATGAACTGCCTTGTCCTGCACTTATATTTACTATATTTTCTAGTGATCCTGTTCCTTCTGTTCCTACTGTTTTTCTTGGTAAAGTTCTTGTATTATAAGTATTATTATCCCCTAGTTGCCCATTATAATTATATCCCCAGGCATATACATTTCCGCTTCCATCTAATGCTAATGTGTGTTGTCCTCCAACTGAAACTTGTATTACATTATTTAATACTCCATTTCCTGTAGTGTCTTTTACTTGTTTTATTGTATAGCTTGGTCCTGTTTTTCCAATTCCTAGTCCTCCATATCTGTTTTGTCCTGTCATCCATAGTGTTCCATCTTCTTTTAGTATAGCTGTATCTCCATCTCCTATTGCTATATCTTTTACATCTGTTACATTTCCTATTCCTGTATAGTTTAACATGTATACAGGTGTGTTTCTGTCTGTTGATGTATTGTCTCCTAGGTTTCCTTGTTCGTTCCATCCACAGCCTACTACTTCTTTTGTTCCTAATAGTGCTATCCATTGATGTTTTCTTGCTACGATTTTTGTGACGTTTGTTAAATATTGTTCGTTGTCAGATTTTACCTGTACAGGTATTAGGGTTTGTTCTTGGTTTCCTTGTCCTAGTTGTCCTTTATCATTGTCTCCCCATGCCCATAGTGTTCCATCTTTCTTTAATGCCATTGAGAAATTGTCTCCTGCTGCTACATCTATTACTCCTTCTATTTCTACTTTTACTGGTACATGACTTGTTGTTGTTGTTCCATTTCCTAATTGTCCACGATTATTATATCCCCATGTCCATACTGTTCCATCTGCTTTTAATGCTACTGTATGGTTTAATCCTGATACTACTTTTGGTGTTGCTATTGCTCCATCTTCTAATACGTTTACATTTACTGTTGTTACTCTTCCTGTTAATGTGTCTGTTGCTACTATTTTTGTGATTCCCATTGATTTTGCTGTTATTAGTCCTGTTTCATTTACTGTTGCGATTTCTTCGTTTAAGCTTTTATATGTTACTTCTCTTATTAGGTCTTCTTCTGCTTTAAATAGGTTGAATGATTCCATTGATATTTTTACTTGTTGTGTTCCGTTTATTTGTAGTGTTACATTACTTGGATTTGCTACTATTTTTGAACCTATATATATTGGAGTTAGACTTCTTGTTATTGATGGGTCTCCTAATTGTTTTTGGTCATTTCGTCCCCATACTTCAACATATCCGTTATCTTGTACTGCTAATCCATGCCATCCTCCTGCACCTATGTATAAGATATTACTTAATTCTCCATCTCCTGTGCTATTTTTTACAGGTACTGCAATAGTAGTATTACTTACTGTATTATTTCCAATTTCTCCTTGTCCTCCATATCCCCATGCATATACTTTTCCTTCTTTTGTTAAAGCATAGTTTGTATGAGTTCCTGATTTAATTGTTGTTATTCCTGATAATGGAGTTTTGTTTGTATCTGTTACTACTTGTACTGGTAACATAGTAGTTGTTGTTGTGTTATTTCCTAATTGTCCATTACTTCCATCTCCAACTGAAAGTACTGTTCCATTACTTTTTAATATATGTGTAGAGTAATAATTAGCAGAAACTGAGATTGCGTCTGTTATATACGTATTTGCTGTTTCTAATGCTTTTGCTGGTACTGTTTTATATGTTTTTGTATTATCACTTAATTGTCCTTCATAATTTCTTCCCCATGTCCATACTGTACCATCTGATTTTAATGCTACTGTATGATTATATCTTGCGGCAACTTGAATAATACCTGTTAAATTAGCTTTTGCTTTAACTGGTGTGAATTTTGCAACTTTTGTACCATCTCCTAGTTGTCCTTCATTATTTGCTCCCCAACTATATACTTCTCCTTTTTTGTTTACTGCTACAGAGTGGCTATCTCCTGCTGCTATATACATAATATCACTTAAATATCCTGATCCATCTGGTGATAATACTTGTACTGGTGTATATCTTGTTATTTGTGTACCATCTCCTAATTGTCCATTGTTATTATATCCCCAGCTCCATACAGTACCATCATCTTTTAATGCAAGTACATGGTTTCTTCCACTTGCTATCATTTGTATATTGTTTAATTTTCCATTTCCGTCTTTTCCTAATACTTGTGTTGGTACTTCACTTGTAACTGTTGTGTTGTTTCCTAGTTGTCCATAATTGTTTTGTCCCCAAGCCCATACTGTTCCATCACCTTTTAAGGTTACAGAGTATCTTTCTCCTCCTGTTACCATTGGTTCGTATTTCATGTCTTCTTGGTCTCTTAATACTTTTACATATGCTGCTGTTTGTAAGTTTTTGTCTGTATCTGTTATTTTTATTAATGTGTTTCCTACACCTACTGCTGTTATTAGTCCTTGTTCATTTACTGTTGCTATATTAGTGTCTAATGATTCATATTTTAGGTTTCCTACTTCTAAGTCTTTAACATATGCATTAAATGAGTCTTCTATATATGTATTTATTTGTTTTGTTTCTTCTGGATTCATTTTATATGTTATTTCTTCTGTTTTTAATGATATTTCTCCTATTTTTACTAAATTATTTCTATTATAGAATGTATCATCTCCAATTTGTCCATAAGTATTACTTCCTACTGTATATATATTTCCTTCTTTGTCTATATATCCAGTATTAACTGCTGAAAATGCATCGTTTGGCAAAATATCTAATCCTTCTTTTTCTTTTGTATTATCTTCATTCATTACAGGTATTAAACTTGTAATATCTTCTGTTGTAACAGTATTATTACTAAAACCTCCACTTCTATAACCTGTCATTAATACATGTTCTTTACCTGCTGATGTTAAAGTTCTTACCATAGTGTTATTGTAAGAAATACCTATATCTAAAACTTTTTCAGTTAATTCTCCTCCTGTTGATTTTACTTTCATAGTTACAGGAGTTGTACTATCTGTTTTGTTTCCTGTACCTAACTGTCCTTCACGGTTTCTTCCCCATGTTAGAGCTGTTTTATCTTCAAGTAATGCTATATTGTGGTGCCAAGCTGATGCAAATTTTACAACATTTTTTAGTACTCCATTTCCTGTAAAATTCTTTACAGGAGTAGGCGCATAATTTTCACCAGAAGTCCAACCCGTTGCTCCATGAGTTGCTGAACCGCATGATAAAATAGTTCCGTTTCCTATTTGTACTAAAGATCTGTTATCACCTGTTCCAACTCTTACTCCATTTTCTACTTCAAGCATTTGAACAGGTAGTGTTTCCTTTGATGAAGTCTTGAATATTCCTAGTTCTCCTTGACCATTATGTCCCCAACCTTGTATAGTTCCATCTTTTAGTAATGCAAGTGAATGTATTCTACTAGCACTTATGTCTATTACATTTTTTAATGGTTGTTCTCCACTGTTATCTAATACTTTAGTAGCATATACACTTCTGTTTGTTGTTCCATTTCCTAATTGTGCCCATGTATTTTGTCCCCAAGCATATACTTCTCCATCTTTGGTTAATGCCAATACATGACTTTGTCCCGCTGATATTTTTATTATGTTTGATAAATATTCATTTTCATTTATTTTTACTCTTTCAGGATTTGTTTTATTTGTTGTTGTACCATCACCTAACTGCCCTTCATTATTTCTTCCTGTAGACCAAACGCTACCATCTGCTTTTAATATAATTGTGAAATAATCTCCTTGTGCTATGTCTGGTACTGCTATTGCTTTTTCATGATTTTGTATTACAGTTACTACTGCTTGTGCTACATATTTATTTGTTTCGTCTTTTGCTGTTATTGTTGTTTCTCCTAATCCTACTGATGTAACTAATCCATCTTCTGAAACTGTCGCTACATCTGTGTTTGATGATGTCCATTTTAAGTTTTTAACTTCTATTCCTCCAAATGCATTTAATCTATTTACTGTTCTTACATTTAATTTTACTGTTTCTCCTCGTTTTATACGTGCTGATCTATTGTCTATTTCTATATAGTCTGGTCTTAGTTCTGTTAATGCTGTTAATAATGGAATACTAGTTGTTCTTCGTGTTAAAAGTCTTCCTGTTGGATAATCTACATTATTTATCCTTATAGTTCCTGGGGTTCCACTTCCTAATACTGTTCCATCTTCTCTTATAAAATAACTTGTAGCACCGCTTTGTCCTTTACTTAAAACTTCTATTTTGTCTGTAAGGTCTTCCCCATATGTAGTTTTTAATGTTTGTGGTGTATTATAAACACTTGTTGAAGTGTTTATTCCTAATTGCCCACTACTATTTAGTCCCCAACTATATACCTTTCCATCTGCTGTTTTTGCAAATGATGATGATCCCACAGTTCCTATATCTATTACATTTGTAAGTTTCTGTCCATTAGTTCCTAATACTACTTGAACTGGAATTGTAGATTTATAGTCTGCACCAGTTGATGATGTTGAATGTTTTCCTATACCTAATTGTCCACTATTATTTGCTCCCCAACTCCAAACTGTTCCATCTGTTTTTAATGCAAGAACATTTTCGCTTCCTCCTACTATTTTTGCAACATTTGTTATTGATATTTTTACTGGTTTTGTCTGACTAGATGTGTTTCCATTTCCTAATTCTCCAAGATAATTGTATCCAAAAGAGTATACTTCTCCTGAACTTGTTAATGCATATGATGACCTATAAGAAGTAGTTATGTCTGAAATACCTTGTAAATATCCTTTTCCTGTTTCATCACATATCTGAATTGCTACACTAGAAGATCCTTTATTTCCTAATTCTCCATAATTAGATACTCCCCAACCCCAAACTGTTCCATCTGCTTTTAGGGCAAGAGTATGATAACTTCCACATGATACTTTTATTATATCTGTTAATTCATTTCCATTACTATCTACTACATATACAGGTATACTACTGTTTATATTTTTTCCATTTCCTAATTGTCTATTAGTACCTGATCCCCATGTTACTACTCTTCCATCTTCTTTAACTGCTACTATGAAATTAGTTCCTGATGATACATTAACTACATTTGTTAATTTGTTTACTCCATCTGGGTCTAATACTTGTGTTTCTTCTATATGTATTTCTGTATCTCCTATTCCTCTTTGTCCATAGTTATTATCTCCAAATGTCCATACAGTTCCATCTGGTTTTAATAGTGCTGTTGTAGCACCTGCTGCTATTTCTGCTCTTACTTTGTCTTCTGCTTGTCTTTTTACTTCTACTAATACAGATGTTGTCCAAGGCTCAGTCTTACTTGCTATCATTATTTTTGCTGTTCCCCCTGCTTTTGCTGTTATTTGTCCATTTGAGTCTACTGTTACTATATTAGTGTTTGTACTTGTAAATGAAAGTGTTCCTGCTGAATCTTTTTCATCTTCATATACATTGAATCCATCTTTTGCTTCTATATTTAATTCTTTTGTTTCTCCTACTGTTAATCTAACTGTTTTTTCTTCTGGTACTAGTCCATGTATTCCCATTCTTGTATAAGTTTGTGCAGTTAAGAATTCGTCATTTCCTATTTGTCCATCTGCTCCTAGACCTGAAACCCATACTCTTCCATCACTAGTTATAATTGATGAGTTATTCATATTTGATGATGATGATGGGATATTTATTACGTTACCTTCTACAACTGAAGACTTTACTTGTGTTAAATCTGTATTATTATTTTGTGCTAATTGATAATTACTATTTTCTCCTGATACCACAACATAGCTTTTAGAAACATTTCCTGCAAGTATAAAAGTACCTTTTTCTGTTGCTCCTACTTTTTTAGGATATCTGTCAAATGCACCATTCCATTCACTATTAGTGTGCCTAACATCTACAGGATAAGCAAAACTACTTGTGTTACCTTGTGATAATTGTCCATTTTCTCCTAATCCCCATGTATAGACTTCGTCACTTCCTATTACTATATTATGGTTACCTCCTGCTGAAATTTGATCTATACCAGACAATACTGCATTTTTTCCATTATTAATAACTTGTCTTGGTATTTTTAAACCTTGTTCATCCCCTTTTTTTGATGCTGTTGTTGTATTGATACCTAATTCCCCATTTACATTATATCCTACTGTCCATACTGTAGTATCTCCACTAAGCATCATTGTATGATTTTTTCCTGCTGATACTTGTATTATATTTTGTACTTCTTCCATTTTTACAAAAGTGTTCTTGGTAGCATAACCGCCTTCTCCTAATTGTCCATAGTAATTGTATCCACATCCATATACTTGTCCATCTTTTGTTAATACTATACTAAATAATGCACCTGCTGTAATGTCTACTACATTTTCTATTTCTTTCATTTGTATTGCAAAATTTGAATTTATATAATTTCCTTGTGCTAATTGTCCTTGTGCATTATATCCCCATGCATATACTTTTCCATCTTTTGTTAATGCTAGAGTATGATATTGTCCACATGCTATTTTTACAACATTTGTTAGGTATTCGTCTTCATTTATTTTTACTTGTGTTGGTTTTGATATTATTGTATCTGATAATCCTACTCCTAATTGTCCTTTATCATTCTTTCCTGTCGCCCATACTGTCCCATCTGCTTTTAGTACTACTGTAAAGTTTTCTCCTCCTTCTGATTGTGGTACAGTTATTGTATTTTCTGTATTTTTTGTTACATATATTGTAGCACTTGCCACATATCCATTTGTACTATCTGTTGCTCTTATAGTTACTTGTCCTTCAATTTTTGCTGTTACTATTCCAGTAGTCTTATCTACAGTTGCTATATTTGCATTTGAAGAAGTCCAATTTATTGTTCCTGTAGTTGGTTTTTTAGCATATATATTAAAGTTTTCTACTATATTTGTATTTAATTGTTTTGTTTCTCCTTGTTTTATATGTACTACTCTTTCTGTTATTTCCATGTAAGTGTTTTCCATTGCTTTTGCTGAATATAGATTATCTGTCATTTTTCCCATTAATTGATAATTTGTATTTATTCCTACGCCAAATACACTTCCATCTTTTCTTATGAAATAAGCATTATTTCCGTTACAAGAAGTACTTAATTTTGTGAAATTTCCTGTTAAACTTTCTCCATATTTTCCTTTTACATCACAATAGTAATCCAAATTAGTTGTGATTGAAGGTCCAGCTCCAGTTGCATTACTATTACCAGATGATATTATTTGACCACTAGTTAGTAATACATAATGTGTATTACCAGCTGTTCCTATGTCCATAGCATTATTAAATTTATTATTACTTGTACCTGATTGAGTTGGAACTTTAACAGAACTTTTAGTTACATTTGTTGCTGTTTCTCCATAAGCATTTCTTCCCCAACTCCACACTGTTCCATTTTCTGCTAATAACATGGCTGAATTATTACTTGCACTTACTTTTGCAATACCATAATTTGTTGCAATTGCAGGTTCTACTTTTACTGGAAGTAACTTATTGGCATTTGTATTGTCTCCTAATTCATAATTTGTATTAGCTCCAAATGCCCATATTGTTTTTCCATCTTTAGTAATTGCATATGAACTATTGTAACCTGCTACTATATCTATTATGTTTGATAATGTTCCTTTTCCTGTTGAGTCTTTTACTTTAATTGCACGTGAAGAAGTACCTTTACTGCCCTTTCCTAGTTGTCCATATTCACCATATCCCCAAGCATATACTTCTCCATCTTTTGTTAAGGCTAGTACATGAGATCCTCCGCTTGCTATTCTTATAATGTTATTAAGTTTGTCTCCTCCTTCTGCATCTGATTTTATTGCATATACTGGTATTGAACTCTCAATATTTGTACCATTACCTAGTTGATAACTACCATTATATCCCCATGATACTACTGTTCCATCTTCTAATAATGCTGAGGCACTACTTGATCCTACTGCTATGTCTATTGCATTTGTTAATTTGTTTTTACCATCTGGTGCTAATACTTGTGTAGGTTCTGTTCTATTTGTTGTGTCTCCTACTCCTAATCTACCATTACTATTAATTCCCCATGACCATACACTTCCATCTTGTTTTAGTGCTACTGTGAAATTATTTCCTGATATTATTTTTTCTTCTACTTTTCCTAAATTATTTACTACATTTACTTCTATCCAACCTTCTACATTGTTGGTTCTGTCTTCTATTTTTATTCTAGTTCTTCCTAGTCTTTTTGCTGTTATTAGTCCTTCTGATGATACTGTTGCAACATTAGTATTTTTTGATGAATAGCTTAGTGTTCCTACAGTTTTTTCGTTTTCATATACATTAAATTCTTCTACACCATCTATTTCTATTTGTTTTTGTCCATTTAATTCTATTCTTACTATTTCTTCTTTTGGTTTTAATTCACCTTTTCCTGCTATTATTGGTACATTTGTATTTGAACTAAAGTCATTATTTCCTAATTGCCCATATTCTCCTGCTCCTGATACTAGTACTTGTCCATTTTTTGATATTGTTGCAGAATTTTTATTATTACTACTTCCATTACCTAATATCATAGAATGAGCACTTACATATCCACCATTTTCATTTGCAATACTAGTGTAAGGAGATGTAGTGTGATTATAACCTAATTGCCCAACATCATTTTTTCCAAATCTGTAACATTGACCACCATTTCTTGTTTTAACAAAAGATGTTTCTGCTCCCGCTGATATTCCTACTGCACCATTATAAATATTAATAAATAATGAGTTTGTTGTTGTTGTATTTTTTAATTGTCCAGATGAACTACATCCTGCACCCCATACAGAATTATTTTGTTCTTTTAATATAAGTGTATGTTGTCCTCCTGCTGCTATATCATATACACCTTTCATTATGTCTTTTCCTGTGTTGTCTGCCATTTCCATTGGTGTATATCTTACAGCTGTATCTCCTACACCTAATTGTCCATTAGTATTTAATCCTGTTGCAAGTGATACTCCATCTCCCCTTAATAGAACAGTAAAGTTCTGCCCTGCACTTACTTTTACTATATTATATGCATCTGCTATTCTTATTGGATATCTTTTAACATCAGTTGAATAATTTCCTAATTTATAGCTTGTTCCTTGCCCCCATGCATATACATTTCCATTTTTATCAAGAGCAATACTATGGTATTGTCCTGCTGATACATCTATTATATTTTTTAGGCTTCCTTCTCCTGTTGTATCCCATACTTTCACTGCATAAGTCTCATACGTTCTACTGTTAACATTAGTATCATTTCCTAATTGTCCATAACCATTGTATCCCCAACTATAAACTTCTCCTTCCTTGGTTACTGCAAGCATGTGTTGCTCTCCTGCTGCAATTTTTACTATATTTGTTAAATATGTATTTTCATCTATTTTTACTTTAACAAATTTTGATGAATGAACTCCTTTTGTTCCATTTCCTAGTGATCCCTGATCATTACGTCCTGTCATCCATACTGTTCCATCTGATTTTAATACTCCTGTAAATTCTGTTCCTTGTACTACCATTGGTGATGTAATACACTCTTCATTGTTTGGTATTACATATACTGTTGCTTGTGCTCTATATCCATTTTCAGCATCTTGTACTATAATTGTTGTATATCCTAAGTCTTTTGTTGTTATTTCTCCTGTTTCACTTACTGTTGCTACATTTGTATCTGTACTTTTCCATGTTAATGTTCCATTTTCTGGTGCTTTTCCAAATGCGTTTACATTTTCTACCATTCTTGCTTGTAGTGTTTTTGTTTCTCCTAGTTTTACATTTACATTTTTTTCTGTTATTTCTAAATAACTTGGTTGAACATCGTCTGCATAGTTTCTACCTTTATCATATTTAATTCCACCATCTAATAATTCTCCATATCTTATTCTACCATGTCCTAAAATAGTTCCATCATTTTTTATCATATAATTTGTGATTGATGCTGGTGAATTACTTATTAATTTTTCTATTTGTTGATTTTCTAGTGCTGAATTGTAATTTCTTACTATTTTTACTGGATATGTTTGATTTGTATTATTATAATTTCCTAATTGTCCTTCTGAATTGTATCCCCAGCTATATACTCCATCTTCTTTTAATGCATAACATGATGCTGAAATTGTTGCAATATCTTTTACTCCTGTTAAATATGCTGAAGAAGAGGTTTTAACTTGTACTGCTCTTGCTGAGTAATTAGAACTTCCACTAGTACCAATTCCTTGTTGTCCTGCATCATTCGTTCCCCAACTCCATACTGTTCCATCTTGTTTTAATGCTTTTACTGTTCTAAATCCTGTTACTACCTTTTTAACATCTGTCATATCTAATACTTGTACTGGAGTAGCTTGTCTAGATGTGTTTCCTGTTCCAAGCACACCATAATCTCCAGCTCCCCAACTCCATAATGTACCATCATTTTTTAGTGCTATTGTAAATAAACCACCACAGCTAACTTTTTTTACATCTGTTAAATTTTGTACTTTAACTGCATATGGAGAATTTACATATGTTCCATTTCCTAATTGTCCATTTATTCCTTGTCCCCATGACCATACTGTTCCATCTGCACTTACTGCTGAGGCATGCTCATTTCCTGCTGATATATCTATTATGCCTGATAATACTTTTTCATTAGGTTCTCTTATATATACTGGATATGGAGTGTTTCCTCCTATTCCTAGTTGTCCAAAACTATTACTTCCCCATGCTACTACTTTTCCATTTCTTTTTAATGCTATTGTATAATTAGCACCTGCTGCTATATCTATTACATCTGTTAAAAATCCTTCTCCGTTTTCTCCTAAAACTCTAACTTGTTTTTCTGATTCTACTCCTCCTATTTTTCCATTTCCTAGTTGTCCCATATCATTTTGTCCCCATGACCATACTGTACCATCTTCTTTTAATAATACTGTATGGAAATTTCCTGATACTATTTTACGTATGTCTGTTACTTCTCTTTGTCCTACCATAACATTTACTGTTATTTCTAAATTGTTTGTTATGTCTTCTACTTTTATTTCTGCAAATCCATTACTAATTCCTGTTATTATTCCATCTTCTGATACTGCTACAACTTCTTCGTTTAAGCTTGTATATTTTAATTCTCCTAATTCTACTTTGTAATTATTTTCTAAGTTTAGGTTGAAAGGTTCTGTTATTTCTATATTTATTTTTGCTGTTTCGTCTACTTCTATTTCATAACTTTCTTTTGATGTTAAGTTTATTTGTCCTATTTTTGTGATTTTATTTGTGTTTACCCATGTTCCATCTCCATGTTGCCCTTCTGTTCCTCTTCCTGAAACTCCTACTGTTCCATCATCAAATGCAAATCCATAGGAATTCCCTTTATATCCTCCTAATGTAATAACATTTTTAAGTTCTTCTCCATTTTCATTTTTTACAGTATTAAATACTGATACTTTTCCATTTATACCTAATGATAATTCTCCTGTACTATTTCCTCCTGTTGCATATACATTTCCTTCTTTTGTTTCTATAAATGTTCCAGAATATCCTGCTACAAAGTTTGATATGTTTGTCATTATTCCTTCATTATTTGGTCCTGCTAATTCAATTGGATATAAAGAGTTTGTGTTTTTACCATTTCCTAATTGTCCATCTGTTCCATATCCCCATGTCCATGCTGTTTTGTCTTCTTTTAATGCAACTGCATGTATATTGTTTAATGAAATTCTTACTATTCCTTTTAACATTCCATTTTGTTCATTGTTTGTAGTTGCTACAAATCCATATCTTGTGCTTCCTGATGTTCCATCACCAAGTACTCCATTTGAAGTATTTCCTGTTCCCCATACTGTTCCATCTGATTTTAAAAGAAGTGTTGATAGATTTCCTGCTTGTACTTGTATAACATTGTAGGCTCCTAGAACTTTTACAGATGTATATGTTCTATTGGTGTTTCCTACATTTAACGCATGACCATATCCCCAACCATAAACAGTTTTATCATTTTTTAATGCAAGACTATGTGATGAACCTGCTGCTATATCTACTACATCTTCTAAGTATGTATCTACGTCTTTTCCTACTACTCTAACAGCATATGGTGAATTACCATTTACTCTATTACCTAATTCTCCATTACTTCCATATCCCCATGACCATACACTACCATCTTTTCTTAATGCCAATACATGGTTACTTCCTGCTGATATTTTTCTTATATCTGTTAAATATTCTTTTTCACTTATTTTTACTTGTGTTGGTTTATTAATATTTATAATACCACCATTTCCAAGTTGTCCATAATTTGATTGTCCTGATGACCATACAGTTCCATCTTCTTTTAAATATACTGTAAAGTTAGCACCTGATTCTACTGTTGGAATTGCTGTTGCTCCTTTTGATATTACATTTATGATTGATTCTGCTATATATCCATTTGTTAAGTCTTCTGCTATTATTGTTGCTGTTCCTCTTTGTTTTGCTGTTATTTTTCCTGTACTATCTACTGTTACTATATCTTCATCTGATGAACGATATTCTATATCTCCTTTTGTTACTTGATAGTTTTCTGCATTGAAACTATTATGATATTTTGTTGTTAAGTTTAATGTTTCTCCTATTTCTATGTATTCTTGGTTATTGCTTAATTCTAAATATGTTTCGTCTAATTTTTTTGCGAATATTTGCGCTGTAATACTGTCACTCATTAATTTGTAATTGTTTGATTGTCCATGTCCATAGATTTCTCCATTTTCACTTATCATGTAGTTTGTGTTACTAGCTACACCACCTTCTACTAGTGTTTTTATTCCTGTTAATTCTTCTCCTCCTGCTGTTTTTACTTTTGTTGCATATAATGCAGAAGTTGTTATCATATTTCCTACCTGTCCAGAATTATTTAGTCCCCAAGCATATACTTTTCCTTCTTTTGTTAATGCATAAGTTGTTTGAGCAATTGTAGTTATCTTTTCTATGTTTTCTAGTGGTGTGTCTTGCGCTGTTAATACTTGCACTGGTGTTGCTGTTCCAGTGGTAACTCCACCTCCTAATTCTCCAGCTGGACCACTTCCCCAAGCCCATACTGTTCCATTTCCTGATAGTGCAATAGCAAAGTTTGCTCCTGCTGATATTTGTTTTACATTGTGTAAATTAAGCACTGGTGTTGGAATGTTTTTAGTTGTTTTTTCTCCTATTCCTAATTGTCCAACAGTTCCAACTCCCCAAGCATATATTGTTTCTAAATTTCCTTCTTTTCTTAATGCTAACGAAAAGCTTGCTCCTGCTGATATTTGTATTATATTGTCTAAGTTTCTTAATCCACTTCCTGATGTCATTTGTACTTTTTCTGCATATAACCTTGAACCACCTGTAACGTTTAATCCTAGTTGTCCATAATTGTTTATTCCCCATGTCCATACTGTTCCATCTGCTGCTAATGCCATTACATGGTTAGCACCTTGACTTATTTGAATTATATTATCTAAATCTACTATTTCTGTTGTTTTGTTTCCTTCTTCATTTGTTACTTCTATTTGTTTTTTAGCATATACTGGTACAGGTGAACTTGTTAAATTTCCATTTGAAAATATAGCATATTCATTATTTCCCCAACTTACAACTTTTCCATCTTCTGTTATAGCATTAACTGCATTTTGACCTACTGATATTTGTTTTATATTTTGTAAGTATCCAACTCCATCTACTCCTAAAACTCTTTGTGGTTCATATGTATCTACATTTTCTGTTTTTCCATTTCCTAATTGTCCATATCTGTTATTTCCCCATGTCCATACACTACCATCTTTTTTTAGAAGAACTGCAAAGTCATTTCCTGATGACATCATTGCCTCTGTTTCAAAGTCATTATTAATAGAAGTGTTAGTATTCTCTTTACTATCACTTTTTGTTTTCTCTTCATTTTCTAAATTAGTTACTACATCAGTACTATTATTTGACCCATTTCCATTTGTTACAATTTTATTACTAGAGTCTTCTGTCTTACTGCTACTTGATTCATACTCTGTTTGTAATCCATTTTTAGTATTCAATTTTCCTAAAGTCTCAATTGGATTTGTAATTCCTGTTAGTTTCATGACTGCCAATATACTTGTTATTACGGCTGTTGAAAATAAAAGCAGCATAAAATTTTTCTTTCTTTGTTTCCTCAATTTTTTACTAATTCCCATTTGTTTCCCTCTCAAATATCATTTTTTGCAACCTGTACCCCATTTTTTCGGTCGCTTTTTTTCTATTTATATATTAAATTTTACAGGTTTTTATTTATCAATACCAATATTTTCATTATTACAGAATGTAAACTAATAAGTTCTTACGGGAGTAGGAACTCATACTATCCAAATATCAATTTTTATATTTGTGTTAACTTTTTGTAACAAAACTCGCCTTTTTTTGACTTTTTCTTAGGGATTTCTACATTTCAACACAGATGTGGATAACTATGTGGATAACTTGTGGATAAATGTCAGAAGGGAGAATGCTTTAGTTAAGTACACTAAATAATTCTCCCCATAAAATGCTTTAAATTAAGCTGATATTCTTTTATTTATCATTTTTTCAATTACCATAGTCATATCTTCAAGACTAACTGGAAAAGAAATGATACCAACACCTCTATAATATATATCTATTTCTTGAACTTTTTTACCATTAATTTTTTTTGCTTGATGAACTAATATTTTTTCAATTAGCTCATTTAAGATTTCTGGTGTTAGTTCAGTTATTTCAGTATATTTCTTAACATTAGATATAAACTGCGTTAAATCAGTTGTTTTCTTTTCAGTATTGTCTATTTTCTTTGATAATTGTTCAATCTTTGTTTTTAGTTCTTTTTGTTCCTTATCATAATTAAAAGATAAGTTTCTAAATCTTTCATCTGTTAGCTTTCCAGATATATTATCTTCGTAAATGTGCATAAATAAATTGTCAATTTCAATTATTCTTTTCTTTGATTGTTCAAGTTCTTTCTTGTTTTTAGAGATTTGTTTTAGCTCATCCTGTGTAGATTTTGCTAGTTGTTCTTTTATAAATAAATCTTCATAGTTTTTCATATAAGAAACTACTTTTTGTATATTTTCTAAAACAAGGCTTTGCAATACTTCATCTGTAATCCAGTGTGAAGTACATAAAGAAGTATTATTCTTATAACTTGAACATCTGTAATGGTCTTTGGCTTTTAAATCTATGACAGGAGATTGAAAATACATTTTTTTGCCACAATCATTACAGAATAGCAATCCTGAAAATATACTTTTCTTGCCTGACCTTGTAGGCTTTTTTCTGTTATTTCGTAATTGCTGTGCAATATTCCAAGTATATTCATCAATTATCGGTTCATGAGTATTTTTAAATATTTGCCAATCTTCTTTTGGAATAGGAACTTTAGTTTTATCTTTGTAAGAACGAATGGTATATTTAAAATTAACAGTATCTCCAATATATTCTTGTCTATCTAAAATACTTGCTACTGTTGTAGCATTCCATTGATGATTAAATTCTTGTAGTTTAGAGGGGAACTTTCGTCCAATACTTATAAAATATTCTGCTGGTGTCATAATATTTCGTTCAGTAAGTATTCTTGAAATTTCAAAAGTTCCATGTCCTTGTATAAAAAGATTATATATTTCCTTTACAACTTCTGCTGATGGCTCATCAATAACCCATTTTGTTTTATCATTTTCAT
>CAOKMR010000019.1 GCA_948469815.1 uncultured Clostridiaceae bacterium
GCCAGAACCACAGATAGTAAACCCACAACAAGTATCATCAGGAACAGTGCAACCACAGCCACAGATAGTAAACCCACAACAAGTATCATCAGGAACAGTGCAGCCAGAACCACAGATAGTAAACCCACAACAAGTATCATCAGGAACAGTGCAACCAGAACCACAGATTGAAAATCCACAACAAGGGATTTTACAACCACCAACTTTAAGAAATACAGGAACAAATAATAATGAAAACACAAGATCTAATAACTCAAACCCAGAGACAATACACAGATTAAGCCCAGATGAATATCAAGAAATGTCACCTGATAGGTCAAGGATGCAAGGAGCAAGTTCATCATCAAATACAGCAAGAGAAAGAAACAATAATAGTGCAGGCAATGCAGGAACAAATAACGATGCAGGAGCCAATAATAATGTAGGAACAAATAATGATGCAAACAATACACCGACAACTAATAATACAAATACACAAGATGCACAAGGAAATAATGAAAAAAATGCCCCAGAAGAATATGAAGCTAAAACAGCACGTAAAGTAGTTGATATAGGTGAAACAGTAGTTGGTAGAACTGCAGGTGCTGTAAGTACTATGGCATCTGGAATAGTAGATATGGCAACATCAATGTTAGGAGGAGACATAATAGGATCAATGGATGAAGGTATAGGAGCAGTAGATAATAGTATAAACATTGCAACAACAGGTTCATCATCAAAAAGTAGAGGAAACTCAAAATCTAAAAAAGCGACTCAATCATCAGAAACACTAAGTAAAGAAGCTCAAACTGTAAGAGAAAAAGCAAATGTATCAACTGAAGAGGCAATAGCATTAGTAGAAGCATGTAAAGCTGTTAAAATAAATAATGAAGACAATATGGTGCTTATAGCAACTGTATATAAAGGTGCATCTGATGCCGATAAAAGTGAGATTGTAAAATTATCAAAACTTTTACATAGAATGAAAGAAGATGGAAAAAGTAAACAAGATGCAAAAAATACATTAGAAAATGAAAGTATATCAAATACAACCAGAGAATTATTATTAAAAATGTATGATAAATTACACATATAAAAATTATTATAGGGCACATAATGTGCTCTATAATAAAAAGGAGAACCATATATGATAGATTTAATCAACGTTTCGAAGGCATATAGAAAAAATTTAAATGTCGTAGAAAATATTAATATAAGTATAAATGATGGAGAGATCTTTGGATTTATAGGACCAAATGGAGCAGGAAAAACTACAACAATAAAAATGATGACAGGAATTTTAGACATTGATGAAGGTAATATTTTAATTGATAATAAGAGTATAAAGAGCAATCCTGTACAAGCGAAAAAAAGGTTTGGATTTGTTCCTGATGACCCTAATATATTTTTAAAATTAACAGGTATTGAATATCTAAACTTTATAGCAGATATATATGAAGTAAATGAGAAGGAAAGAATAGATAGAATAGAAAAAATCACAAAAGAATTTGAAATATATGATGCATTAGAAGAGAAAATAGAGAGCTATTCACATGGAATGAGGCAAAAAATAATTATAAGTGGAGTTTTATTGCATAATCCACAGAATTGGATTTTAGATGAACCATTAACAGGTCTTGACCCAAAATCATCATTTAAACTAAAAAATATGATGAAAGAACATGTGAAAAATGGTAATTGTGTATTTTTCTCAACACATGTTTTAGAAGTTGCAGAAAGGTTATGTGATAGAATAGGTATTATAAATAAAGGAAAGATAATTTTTGTAGGAACTTATCAAGAAATGAAGAAGAGATTTGGAGAGGGTGCATCTTTAGAGGAATTGTTTATGGAGATTACAAAAAATGATGAAGAATAATAAAACCATTAATTTATTAAAAACTATGTTTAAAACCTCATATGATATGAGTGGTATAATAGACAGTGATACTAAAAAGCTAAATAAGAAATCAATTAAAGTTTGGCTAATAGGAATAGTGTTTATTATAGTAATTTATCTAAGTTATATGTTTATAAATCTCCTAAAAGAAACAGGTGCTCCGCAAATTTTTTTAGAATTATTTTTCTTGTTATTGCAAGTCTTAGTTATGTTTCAGACTATATTATTGGTAATAAGCACATTATATTTTTCTAAAGATATTGAAAACTATTTAAGTTTACCAATAACTAGTAGAAAATTGTTAATTACTAAGTTTTCAGTAATGATAAGCATAATATTTGGAAGTGAAATAATAATAGCTTTGCCAGCAATATTTATTTATGGAGTAAGGACATTACAAAACATATTCTTTTATCCATTAGTAGTAATTGTAATAGCACTAGTATCAATATTTTTATCAACTGTAGTTTCTATTGTTATGATATTTGTAATGAAAATATTTAGATTTATAAAAAATAAATACTTATATCAAAATGTAGTAATATTAATAATGACTATTATTATATTTATACCATTAACAAATGTCTTAAAGTCAGGTATGAATAATTTAGGTAATATAGAAATAACAGAACAACAGTCATATAATGAAGATAATGACCAAAATGAAATACAAGCAATGGAAGAAGTAAGTACTATGGTACAAACTATAAGGCATACAAATAAATATTTCATTGTGACAGAAATAGGTGTTAATGCATTATCAAATATTAATTATAAATCAATTATATATGTTTTAGAGATTTTAGCATTAGATTTACTAGCATTAACGGTTTTTTTAACCATAGGAAAATTTACATATGTAAAAGATGTTCTATGGAATTTGTCTTTATTTAATAAGAAGAAAAACAAAAAAGTCGAACTATATCAAAAATGCAAATCGAAGAATAAAAAATATTCTTATCTAATAAATGAAGTAAAATTAATAGTGAAAAGTTCAACATATTTTATTCATTATGTATATAATATACTAATTTTATTAATAGTGATAACTGTTATAGCTAATACTCTATTTCCTATAATTGTACAATCTATAAAAGAAACAATGGAAGAAGATATATTTAGTATGTTTACATTTGGATTTACGGAATTTTCGTTAATTGTAGGAATAATACAAGTAATATTCACATTATCATCACTTTCGTTAACTGCTATTTCAAGATATGGTAAAAACGCAATATTTTTTAAATATATACCAATGAAATTCAACACACAATTTAGACTAAAAAATATACCTCAGCTAACTATTAATACAATAATAATATCAGTAATCTTGGGAGTAATACATCATCTAATACCTACAATCGATAATTTATATATTTTATTAATGTTCATTATAGCAATGCTACTAAATATAATTAACAGTAATATTCTATTATTTATAGATTTATTAAGGCCTAGATTAAACTATGAAAACGAAATTACTGTTATAAAACAAAATGATAATAAATTATTTCAATATATTTTAACAGTAGTAATGTGTTTTATAATATGGTATATAAGTCAAATAACACAAGAATTAAGCCTAAATATATCTATACTAATCGAAATAATTGTATTAAGTATAATAGTGATAGGAATGGAGATTTTTATACATAAAAAGGCTAATACATTATTCAAAAAAATAATATAGTAGGTATAATCTACTATATTATTTTTTAATTACGTGTAATTTGACAAAAAATGTAGAAAAGTGCCTCAAAATATGATATAATGGTACTATGGGAAAAAGTAAGGAAGGATAAGGAATATGTTTAGATTAGGAAGATGGTATAATGAGAACAAAAGTAAACTTTGGTCAGTAATATTAATAATAGTAGCTATTATATTCTTTGTACAAGTAATAAATAATTTTTATATAAATAGAAATAAAAACAAAAAAGAGCCTAATATATCACAAACAACAAAAAACACAATAGAAAATGAGATAAGTGGAAAATTAGAAGGTACAAGCTCATTAATAAATGGCTCAGGTTCAACAAATAGAAATATAGAAGAGCATACATCAACAATTGATACATTTATAAAATACTGTAATGCAGGACAAGTAGAAAATGCCTATGAATTATTAACAGAAGAATGCAAAGAAGAGATATTTCCAAGTTTGGAAAGCTTTAAAAATAAATATTATAGCAATGTATTTAAAACATATAAAACATATAGTGTTCAAAACTGGATGGGAAGTACATATAAGATAAAACTAACAGAAGATGCGTTAACAACAGGAAAGGTGAGTTCAAATTCTTCATATCTTCAAGAATATATAACTGTAGTAGAAAAAGGCTCAGAATATAAATTAAATATTAATAATTATATTGGCAGAACAGAGATAAATAAAACTACAAATGTTAGTGGACTTAATATAATTGTAGAAAGTAAAGAAACATATATGGATTATTCAGAATACACTATAAAAATTCAAAATAATACAGATAAGACAATTCTTCTAGACAATGGAAAAAGTGCAGATAATATATATTTATTAGATGAAAATAATGTTAAAGAATATGCAAGTACAGGTGAGATAATATATAGCAATTTAAAACTAATACCAAAAGAAACGAAAAAATACTCTTTTAAATTTTCAAATAGTTATTCTAATACAAGAATAATGAGATATTTTGTATTAAAAAATGTGATAATGGATTATGATGAATATGATAAAACAATTGATAAAAATAATTATGGTGATTTTACTAAAATAACAGTAGGTGTATAAAACAAGAATCATATGCACAAATACATATAGAAAGGAGAGCAGTATGGGTAAAGTATTAAGATATATTTTAAATCATAAAAAATTTATGTTAAAAGTTTCCTTAGTTATAATATGTGTTGTAACATTAATAATTTTTAGTGCTGCTCAATATCTTGTAACAATAGATGATGGTATATATGATTCTGAAAAAGCTGGTAATGTTCCAGCTATTGTTAGGAGTCATTTAGATGAAACAAATTTAGATGGATATTTAGATGATGCTATAGACTTAAAAACGAAAAATTCCAAAAGTGGAGGATATGCCTTAGATGTTGATTTGGATGATTTAGTAGATTCAATAATAAAAGATATTAATCAATATGATGGAAGGCTAAATGTTTATTTAAGCAAAGGTAAAATGCACGAATATTTAAAAAAGATGATTGAAGTAGAATACATAACACAATATCCTGATTTAAGACAAAGAGACAAAATAGGCACAGAAGTTCCAAATGGAGAATTTCAAGGGGTTATACAATTTAATAGGCATAAAAGTGATGGTACAGAGCAACTTTTAGAATATATACCTCTTGGAGATGAGAATGTAGTAAATGGGACTACTTTATATGGGCTTATAAATCAGGCAAATGGAAAAGATGGTGTATCTGAGAATGTTATTCAAGATGCGAGAGCTAAAATATTAAAATACTTTTCAGTAGATGCGCATGGAAATCTAATTGTAGCAAATTGGAGTGAAACAATAACTAAGACAATAAGTGGAGAATACGATACAGAGTTTCCAGGAAAAGATGCACAAGTTGATTACTCTGAGGAAGATAGACAAAATATAAATAATGCAGAAGAACAGATAGAATATAAGTATTTTCCACATATTATTAATTATAAATCTTCAATATCAAAATATACTATGCCATTTAACTATTTATGGGCATTTCTTGTTTGTGGTCGAGATGAAGAATTTATTAGTGATTTTGCAGACCTTGTATTAGATAGTAAAATTGTAATAAGTGTATATGATAACCTAACAGAAATTGAAGAAACAACAATAGAGGCTTATAATGATAGCTTATGGAAACAAACTAAGACCTCAGCAAGAATATTAGTTGATGGACATGAAATAAGTTCGACCGAAGGAGCTTGGGGCGATCTACAAAGAATAAGTACAATACATAAATATGATATAAATTATATAAAGACATATACAAATTCGATTACTGTAGCTGTTACAGACATGAATATATGGTTTATGGATTATTCAGTTCAATATACATATGAAGTAGTAGATGAAGGAGAAGAGAAGCAAATAGAATATTTACAACCAATAGAAGATGAAAAAGTTACACAAAACGGAGAATGGGAAACTGTTAGTAGAACAGAAAAACAAATTACTAATGATGCAGGAGAAGTAATAGGGACTAAAGTTACTGAGAAACAAGAAAAAACAGATGTTATGACTCAACATATATATACTCAACGTACATTTACAAATATACATCATACTATTCAGTATAAATATACATTAAATGGAGATCCAATAGTGAAAGAAAAAACAGATCCTAAATTAAAAGAAGGGGACGAAGGATATCCAAATTTCTGTACACTATATTTAAAATCAGAAAGTGCAATTGCAAATATAACAGATGTAGAAGAATGGCTATTTGCAATTATTGAGAGAAATTCAGATACAGTTAATATGCTTGAACTTACAAAATATATGCTATACTGTGCTACAGGAACGGACTTTGGAGTTACATCTTTCGAATTTGGAAACTTATATCCTACTCATTTAGTAGAAGAAATATATGGAGATACAATAGAAGAACAAGTTTGGTTTGCATTAATAGATGCAGGATATTCTCCAGAAGCAGCAGCAGGGGTATTAGGAAATTTACAACAGGAATCTGGAATTAGAGCTAATAATTTACAAAATAGTTATGAAAGAATATTTGGTATGAATGATGAGCAATATACAGAAGCGGTAGACAGTGGAACATATACTAAATTTAGTACAGACAGAGCTGGTTATGGTATAGCACAATGGACATCTGCAGGAAGAAAAGAGGGATTATATAAATTTGCGAAAACCATAAAAAATGTTAGTATTAGTGATTCAAGCATGCAAATAGTATATTTGCTTGGAGAGATTTCTCGAAGTGGTGGAGCAGATGGTTGTGCAACTTTTCAAATGGGAGGGACTTATCAAGGATTTACATATTCTTCTTGGTTAAATGCTAAAACTCCAGAAGATGCAGCAGTAGCTTTCTGTAAAGTATTTGAAAGAGCAGGAGATGAACAATTATCTAATAGAAAGAAATATGCGAGAGATTTTTATGAAAAATATAAAAATAAAGAAAAAGACCAATATTATATAGGAGATATAGATTTAACAGAAGAACAAAAACAGAAAATGATTAATATGTTAAATGATGCAATAAGAATAGCTAATGATAATAGATATGGATATAGTCAAGATAGAAGAGATGAAGAATTTTATTATGATTGCTCTAGTCTAGTACATAGATTATACAGAAGACATTTTAATATGACTGTGCCAAATACTACTGCTGACTATTATACATATGAACGATATAAAGTTGGTCCAGCCTCAAGGGTACAATTAAAACCAGGGGATGTGTTATGGAGAAGAAGAGCAGGTAAAGGACATGTAACTATATATATAGGAAACGGAAATTATGTTGCAGCTCATGGAGCTAGTTTTCCAAGAGCTTCACAAATTTCAGTATATCAAGATACACCATCTAAATATATGTATGTTTATAGATTTATTGGAAGATAGAGACAATATATGAAGGAAAATGGGTGAGAATGCTCGTGAATTATTCAAAACAAAGACCGAATAAATACAGATAAATTCATTTAGAGCAATAATAATAGGAGTGTGAACAAAATATGAAAAAAATTATAATTGCCATAATAATCATTTTAATACTACTCATGATTACAACTGGTGTACTGTTATTTATGTTGAAAAATAATGATGAACCAGTGGAAGAAAATGTAGAAGGTGATGTAGGAGAAGATATGGACTTTAATGAAACTACAGTAGAGCAAGTAACAGATAATATAAGTTTCTTTTCGGTTCAAAACTGTATACAAGGATATTTAAACACTATTAATTTGAAGAGCTCTAGCTATTATGACAATTATGACAAACAAATAGTTACTAATAATGAGATAGCAACTATGATATACAATCTTTTAAGTAAAGAATATATAGAGGAAAATTCTATAACAATAAGTAATGTATTTGAACATATTGATAAAGTAGAGGAAAATTTAATATTTGTACCACTAAAAATGAAGTATTTATTTGTTAAAAATATGACTAAATATGCAGTATATGGATATTGTATAGATTGGGATAATAAATATGTCAAAGACTTAGCTTTTATAGTAAATGTTGATGAGGAAAATGAAACATATTCAATAACACCATTAAACACAGACAGGTATAAAACTGTAGAAGATATAAGTTTAAATAGAAAAGAATTTACTATAAGTTCTAAAGATAATACAAATGATTTTATAGCTCAAAATATTACAGACCAGTATTTGTGTCAACAATATTTTCTAATGCAGAAAAGATTAATGTTATCAAGACCAGAAATATCATATAATTATATAGATGAAGAATATAAAAACAAAAGATTTGGATCATTAGAAAATTATACAAAATATATATCAGAAAACAAATCGCATATATTAAAAATGACAGTAAAAGGGTATGATGTAAAAAGATTAGGAGATACAGCTCAATATATGTGTAAAGACCAATATGGAAATTACTATTTATTTAATGCAGAAAAAGTATTTGACTATAAAGTATTATTAGATATATATACAATAGAGCAGGAAACAGCCATAAGTGCATATGATGGATATAGTAAAAGACAGAAAATAGCTTACAATGTAAATAAATGGGTACAAATGGTAAATAATAAAGACTATCAAGGAACATATAATTTGTTAAATGACACATTTAGAAGCAATAATTGGAAATCAGTACAAGAATTTGAAAATTTTATAAAGAGCAATTATCCATCATACTATGAAATAGAATATGGAAAATATGAAGAGAATGGAGAAAGTTCAGTACAAACAATAATATTAAAAGATATGGAAGAAAAAGAAGAAAACAAAACAGTTACACTAATAATAAAACTGAAAGAAGAAATGAATTTTGAAATGTCAATAGCACTATAGAAGAAATGCGATTTTGTTGAATTAATTCAATAAAATCGCATTTTTTTTCAATGAATTTGAGGGAAATCGAGCCCCACATATAAACACCAATTGAATTGTGTCATTTAAAAATAAAAAAATAATAAAAACTGCAACCAATTAAAGACTTCTTTTATCTAATAGAGAGAAAAGGAGGATTTAATATGGTAAATATATTAATAGCTACAAATGATATTAATATAATAAAAAGACTTACAAACGAAATAATAACAAATAATTATGATATAAGGATAGCAAAGATATCTAATAATAATCAAGAGACTGTAGATATATTAAATAACACAAATATTGATATTATATTTTTGGATTTGAAAATGGTAGGAAATAATCTAAATGTAATAGTTGAAAAATTAAACGATAATAAAAAGGAAAAATATAAAGATTCTATAATAATAATGTCAGAGACATTTAATAAAATACAAAATATTGCTAGAAACTGTATGATAGGAGGATATATATTACAAGAAGCAGATAGAGATGAAGTTATATATAAAGTAAATAAAGTAGTTGAAAAAAAGGATATTGAAGTTAAAAGAAAAGCAATAATAAAAGAACTAGAATATATAAATTATAATACGGACTACAAAGGAACAAATTACTTAATAGATACAATCTTGCAAGTATATAGAAATAAAAAGCTGATAATGGAAAATTTGCAAAAGGATGTATATCCAATAATATCAGAAATATATAAAAAATCAGTTAACACTATAAGATGTAATATAAGGCATGCAACAGAGTGTATGTATTGTGAATGTGATATAAAGAAGCTAAATGAATATTTCGGAATAATTGATGATGAAAGACCATCTACTAAAGATGTAATTTATACTGTATTAAGTAAAATAAGTTAGCAAAAGAAATTTTGCAAAGATATACCATGTTAAAAAACATAGGATTTTTTACCACGTTTTACCATTTTATTTATGAATGGTATTTTATTGTATAATTTTTATATAAATCATTATAGAGGAGGTGAAAATTTTATGAAAAAAACTATTGTAAAAATGTTAATATGCACACTAATTGTTTTCTGTGCTTGTTACTCATTTTCTTTGTACATACCTGTTAGTGCAAATGAGGGGATTTCTACATTAACATACGAAAAGAACAACTTTTCATTTAAAGGAACTTGTAATATAGCATATCATTGTTCAGGAATGTTTCTAAATGTAGCAGTTAATGCAACAGCTTCTAATAATAACAATGAAACTATTACATTAAAAGTATATGTTGCAAGTAGAAACGTTACAAAAACTTACACTTTTTACAGTGATGGACAAACTCATGAGTTTAAAAACATTTACTTAGGTTTATCTGGTGGAAGTGATGTAAGATTCACATTTACAGGTGCTAACCCAGAAATAACAATCAATACTCACTTAGAGATAGTAAGTTAAAAATAAGGGTCGTAAGACCCTTTAATTAACTTTAATTAATTCAATTTCATTGTCAGATATTATCAATTTTAAGATTTTATTATCAGAATTATTGAAATTTGCTATTAACATATATTCAAGATTATTAGATTCATTGTAAGATAAAAGAGGATGAGAATAGCAATTGTACATATTTCCTTGTTCATCTATTAAATTAATTTTTAGTCCATCAATATTATCAGTTTCTATTATTGAATAGAAACCAGTTTCAGTTATAATAGCTTTCTTTACAGTATTTTCTTTAGAACTATAATATGTATATTTTCTATTAATAAATTTTTCAGATAAATCAATTTGGAAATGAGCATCATAATTTATTACATTTCTTTTATTCTTAGTATAAAGAGTTATTTCTGAAAAACTTATATCTAATGACTTAGATATAGGGAAAGTATCCGTATACATATAAATTAGTGATTTCATATGGTGACTATCACTTTCAATTAATTTATCTCCAAGAATTTTCTTTGTTTGGTCAAAAAGAACATTTTCTCTATCACAAAAAACTTCATTGTTTTCGTTTACAATCTTTAAATCATTTAATGATATATTGTCAAATTTACTAATATCATTTTCTGCTTCAAAATTTAACACTAAATATAAATTCATTTCATCCATCAATAAATAATCAAATTTTATTTTAGCCCCATTACCTAAGTCAATATATGACATATCAACTTGTTGATACCAATCTAAATTTTCAATAGCCATTAATACACCATCATTTTTAGCACCTACACTATTTAAATCAAATAAACTTTTAATATAGCTAATTATACTTATTGCAATTACACTTGTTGTAACAAGTAAGCATAATATGACAATAATAATAGATACTTGTTTGAAAGAATTTCTTATTTTCTGTCTACCTCTACTAAGTTCTGATTTTATTGTATTCTCACTCATATTCAGTTTTTTAGAAATTTCTTTAATAGTCAATTCATCTTTATAATAAAGCTCAAATATTTTTCTCTTACTATCATCTAATATCTCTATAATACTATCAAAATCTAATGTTTTTGATGTGGATTGAACAGTATTGTTAGAACACTTTTCTAATAATTTTTCATCTTTTTTAGAGATCCTATATATCCTATTGCACTCATTGATTAATATTCTAGTAATCCATGATTTAAAATACCTAGTATTTCGTAACTTTTCTATATTTAGATATGCATTAAGAATAGTATTTTGGATAGCATCTTGTACATTATCTTCATTTTTTAATCTTGACATTGCAAATTTATATAAATCCTTTTGTATAATAACAATTAATTTAGAATATGAATCTTTATTTCCATTTTTCGCTTCTATTACTAATTCTTCAATATCTTCTATTTTAATTCATTCCTTCCTATATTTTAAAACTTTAAATATATGTTAGATTTTTATTATTTTCTATATCTGTAATAACCAAAAATAACTCATCACAGGAAACATTTAATATTTGTGATATCCCCCAAAGCTCGAAATCTCTAACAGTTCTTTCATTCTGTTCTATTTTGTAAATGTCAGATTGATATAAAGTAATTCCAAGTAATGCTAACTTATTGCTTAATTGTTCTTGGGATATATTTTTTGTATTACGTATTCTTTTTAAGTTATTTCCAATAATGTTAAAATTGTTATTATATTTATTAAAGTTCATTAAAACCTCCTATAAAAATTAAGCCTATAAAATAATTTTATAATGTTTTTACTGTCAGAATAATAGACTACACCCTATTGACACAAAGTAAAAAATAATATATGTTAGGAAATAGTAAAAAAAAATTCTTTAGCAGGTTTCGACAAATTATTTAAAAATAAGGTAGTATAATGAATAAAAAAGTATGAGGGTGATAAATATGGAAAAATATATCTTAGAAGCATTTAAGGAAAAGTATGGAGATAAAACTTTTATAGAAATAACAGAAAAAATAGAAAATGAAATAAAAATTAGCAATAATTCTTTTAGCATAGATGATGAATATATATTGTATATATTTGAAATATGCATTTTAGAAGAATGCGATATAGAGGGAGAAAAAATAGCAAAAGTTATAAAAAGGATGGGAAATAAATATATTCCGCCTATAGAGTTTGGAGAAATACATAAAATACATAAAAACTCTATAAACTTAATAAAAGGTTATCTAAAAAATTGAGCATAAAACACAAAAAAGAGGTTTTGCCATTTCTGTATTCTAGAACTATATTTTTAAGTGTAAAGACGAGTATAGCTCGTCCCAAGTACTTTTATTATAAATATTAATTATCTAATTTAATAAAACTCTTTATTGTAGATATGAACTTAAAATACATTTTTAATTCTTCTTTAGAACTTTTATCTAAATAGTTATCAATAGTTTTTCTGATGTTTAAATGTTTATTTTCGCATTTACCATATAAAATATAATCTGTTTTTATTCCAGCGCGTGAACATATCTTATCTAATGTAGTAATACTAATTAAAATTTCTCCACGTTCTAATTTACCCAAATGATTTTCAGATAGAGCACATCTTTCTGCAAAGAGTTGCCTTGTTTCATGAAATATATCTTCTCTTATTTTTCTGATTCTAGTGCCTATGCTAATTTTATCTAAATCCATTTTAACTTCCTCCTTATTTATGTTCCTGCCTTTGTATATTTTACATTTATACCTAGGAATATTAAACATTAAAAGCAAAATAAAATCCACACCATAATAGGAACAAAAAAATTCTAATAGCCCTGAAAATAGCAATTTTGTGATTTTATAGTTAAAAAAAAGTACGAATTGCGAAAAAAAATAAACAATTTTTGGACTAAATTTAAACTCTAATATATAAGGCAGTAGAACTATTTATCGCTGTCTAAACTAAAATAATGGAAGGAGAACAAGAGATGTTTTTAAAATATGTATTATTAGGAATGGTGCTAGAGACACTTTTAATTATAATATTTAAACTGATAGTTAAAACAACAAAAAACTATAAAAAGTATAAAGAACTTAAAGAAAAAAGAAAAAGGCAGGAGGCATTTAGAAAAAAGATGAAAGAATTAGAAATTAAATAAATACAAAAAATCATAAACCTCACATTTAGAAATATAATTTTAAATGTGAGGTTTTTTAATATAATAGGAAAGTTATACTTTCCTATTATATAAATGCTATAATCGCTAGCCCTTGAGATTTTCTCCTTACAGTCGAAAACTCAATCGGGCGAGAACAAATTAAAGAAAAATCTTTGATTTTTCTTATTTGTTCTTTATGGATTTAGGCGAAATCTAAATATCATTAAATTAAGACTGGAAGTATCGATAATTAGGCACTGTAGGGGCGATTAGTAATCGCCCGTTCTCCAGAGAAATTTCTTATAAAGTGAGGTTTTTTATGAAAAAATGTATAACTTATATATTAATATTTATATGTATTATTTTAATAACACCAAAAGTATTTGCAGATGATGAAGACTCAGAAGAAGAGATAAACGACACAGCATGGATATATGAGCAAATAGAAGCGGCAAGTTCAAATATAACAAACGAACCAATAATAAACTCGAGAGCAGCAGTAATATATGATAGAACATCTGGAGAAGTAATATGGGGAAAAGACGAAAAATCACAAAGGAAAATGGCATCAACTACCAAAATAATGACATCTATAGTAGTAATTGAAAATGTAAAAGATTTAAGTCAACTAGTAACTATTTCAAACAAAGCATCTGGCATAGGAGGCTCAAGACTTGGACTACATACAGGGGATAAAATAACAGTAAATGATTTATTATATGGACTAATGCTTGAATCTGGAAATGATTGTGCTATTGCATTAGGGGAATATGTGGGTAACACTGTGGAAAACTTTGTAGATAAGATGAACCAAAAAGCTAAGCAATTAGGACTAAACAACACGCACTTTGTAACAGTAAATGGATTAGATGCAGATGACCACTATACTACAGCAGTAGAACTAGCAAAACTCACAGATTATGCATTAAAAAATGATAAATTTAAAAATATAGTAGGAACAAAGAACTATACAGTAACAATTAATGGATATTCAAAGGCTATAGATAACACAAATGAATTATTAGGATATTTAGATGGAGTTTATGGAGTAAAAACAGGATTCACAAATGGAGCAAATAGGTGTCTCGTAACATCAATCAAACGTGGAAACATGGATATAATATCAGTAGTACTAGGAGCAGATACAAAAAAAGACAGAACAAAAGACAGTATAGAAATAATAGAATATGCATATGCAAACTACAAAATTGTAGATGTAACACAAAACATAGAAAAAGCATTTGAAGAATGGAAAAACCAAAACAAAATAGAAATAATAAAAGGAGTCTCAAAATATGTAAATATAGAACTAGGAGAATACAATAATAAAATAATTCCAATAAAAAATGAAAATGTAAAAGATATTGAGGTAATAATAGATAGTATAAAAATAGCAGAAGCACCAATAAGCAAAGGGGAAAAAATAGGAAAATTAGTATTAAAAGTAAACAATGAAACTAGAATATGTATAGACATTATAGTAGCAGAAGAAATAAAGAAAAAAAACGAAAAGACATATTTTTTTGAAATGTTATCAAACATAGAACAATATTACAAAAGAGCAATCGTACATACGATAGATATGTAAAAAATCACAAAAAACTATTGACAAAAAAATAAAAAAGATATATCATAATACAAACAAATATTTTACAAACGGAGGTTTATTATGATATCAACATTACATATAAAAAATATAGGTATAATAGAAGACTTAGTTTTAAATCTAAACAATGGTTTAAACATTTTAACAGGAGAAACAGGAGCAGGAAAAACGCTAATAATAGATTCACTTCAAATAGCAACAGGTGGGAGATTTTCAAAAGAAATGATAAGACATGGAGAAGAATTTTCATTCGTAGAATTATCTTTATATATGCCAAACAATGAAAATGCTATAGATGGAAACATTATAATATCCAGAGAAATACATACAAATGGTAGAAACTCTTGTAAAATAAATGGCAGATTAGTGACAGTAAGTGAATTAAAACTCTTCATGCAAAATATAATAGATATTCATGGACAAATGGACAATCAATCATTATTAGATTCAAGCATGCATATAAAATACTTAGATAACTTTATAGGAGAAAAAATAAACCCGTTAAAAATAGAATATACAAAACTATATAATGAATATAAAAAAATATCAACAGAACTAAAAGACAATTTCGGAGACGACAAAGAAAAACAAAGAAAACTAGACTTATTAAGATATCAAATAAAAGAAATAGATGTAGCTGACTTAAAAGTAGGGGAAGATGTAGAGGTTGAAAATATAAGAGAAAGAATAAACAACTCAGAAAAAATACAAAACAACTTAAATGAAGTAGACAATGAAATTGGAGAAACGACTATAGACTCAGTAAGTAATGCAATAAGAGCATTAGAAAAAGTAGAAAGTTTAGACCCAAAATATGAAAATACACTAAATACATTAAAAAGTATATACTATGATTTACAAGAATTATCAAGAGATGTAAAAGCATTTAAAGATGAGATGGAATTTGACGAAGAAGAGAGGCAAAAAATAGAACAAAGAGCAGATTTAATACATGATTTAAAAAGGAAATATGGAAACGACATAGAAGAAATATTAAAATACAAAGAAGAAATTAGTAATGAAGTAGAAAAAATAGAAAACTCAGAAGAATATATTATAAAACTAAAAAAAGAACTAAAAAATGTAAAAGAAAAAATGAATGATTTATCAATTAAAATGAACAAAGTAAGAGTTCAAAATGCAGAAATTTTATCAGATAAAATAAACAAAGAATTAATCGAATTAGAAATGAAAAATGCAAAATTCAAAGTTGAAATAAAATTTATTGGAAATGATATAGAAGCAAATACACATAATGTAGGGTCACATTGCAATGTGACCAACGAAACTGATAATTCGAATAGAACAGAAGAATATTACAAAGATGGGAAAGATAAAGTACAATTTCTAATTAGTACAAACATAGGAGAAGAAGACAAGCCTTTAATAAAAATAGCATCAGGAGGAGAAATGTCAAGAATAATGCTTGGTATAAAAAATGTTCTAGCAGATGTAGATGAAGTACCAATAATGGTATTTGATGAAATAGACACAGGAATATCAGGAAAAGCTGCAAAAAGTGTAGGAGAGAAACTAAAACAAATAGCCAAAAATCACCAAGTGATATGTATAACACATCAAGCAAACATTGCAGCAAAAGGGGACTATAATTATTATATAAGCAAAAATGTTGAAGAGGGAAGAACAATAACAAGTATTAAGCAATTAAATGAAGAAGAAACAATAAAGGAAATAGCAAGAATTGCAAGTGGAGACTGTTCAAAAGTTGCATTAGAACATGCAAAAGAGCTAAGAAAAATAGCATAACAAAAATGTAAAATGTCATAGAAAATTATAATTATGCATTGATACAACACATCAATTGTGGTAAAATGGTTAAAAAGAAATTGAAAGACAAGATAAAAAGAAATGGAGCAAATATAATGCAATGGACAAACGAACAAAACCAAGCAATAAATGAAAATGGAAATAATATATTAGTTGCAGCAGCAGCAGGAAGCGGGAAAACTGCTGTACTAGTAGAAAGAATAATAAATAAAATAATAAACAAAAAAATAGATATAGATAAAATATTAGTAGTTACATTCACAAACTTAGCAGCAGCACAAATGAGAGAAAGAATATTAGATGCTATATATAAAAGAATAGAAGAAAATCCAGAAAATACTCATTTGCAAAGGCAAATCACATTATTACCAAAAGCAAATATTTGTACCATAGACTCTTTTTGCCTAGACTTGGTAAAAAACAATTTCTTTGAATTAGACATTTCGCCAAACTTTAGAATAGCAGATGAAATAGAATTAAAAATTCTAAAACAAGAAACTTTAGAAGAAATGTTTGAAGATAAGTATGAAAAACACGAAGAAAATTTTTTAGAATTAATAAATACATATACTACATATAGAGGAGACGAGAACTTAAAAGATATAGTATTAAAAATATATAATTACATTCAAAGTATGCCATATCCAGAAAAATGGCTAAATCAGCAGATAGAAAAATTTAATTTACAAGAGGAAATCGACTTTAGTGAAACTGGTTGGGGAAAGATATTATATGAAAATGCAAAAGATGACATCTTAGATGGAATTCTGCAACTAAGAGATATAAGAGACAAAGCAGAAAAAGAGCCAGAAATACCTAAAATTTATGTAACACTTTCAGAAGACGTTAGGAAATTAGAGAAAGTATATGAAGCAAACAATTGGGAGGAACTATATAGGAAATTACAAGAATTCTTTTTTGACAGATGGTCAAAAGATAAAAAAGCACCAGAGGAATTAGTAGAAGAATTAAAAAGGAAAAGAGACTTAGTAAAAAAGAATATAGAAGACATAAAGAAAAATATAATAATCTATGATTCACAAACAGCAAATCAAGACACAAGAGACTTATACAGTACTATGAAATTAGTGGGAAATTTAGTAATAGAATATGAAAAAAATTTAAGAGAAAAGAAAAAGGACAAAAACATAGTTGACTTTAGTGATATTGAACACTTTGCATTATCAATATTAATAAAAGATGAAATGCCATCTGAAATTGCTCTAAAATATCAAAATAAGTTTGACGAAATAGCAATAGACGAATATCAAGACAGTAACTTAGTACAAGAATACATTTTAACAACAATATCAAAGAAAAACAATATATTCATGGTAGGAGATGTAAAACAAAGTATATATAAATTTAGACAAGCAATGCCAGAACTATTTCTAGAAAAATATGATACATACAAACTAAAAGACAATAAGCAAGAAAAGGATAACTTAAAAATAAAACTATTCAAAAACTTCAGAAGCAGAAAAGAAATATTAAACTTAACAAACTTAATATTTGAAAACATAATGTCAAAAGAGTTTGGAGAAATAGAATATAATGAAGAAGAATACTTAAACTTAGGAGCAGAAGACTATCCTAATGGTGAAAATCTTATACCAGAACTACACATGATAGAAACCAATCAGGAAGAAAACGAAATCGATGTAGAGGCACCATTCGGGCGTGTGTCAGGAAAAAATGATAATCAAGAAATATTACAGAATGAGAAAAAAGAAGATGTAGGGGCGACTAGTAGTCGCCCGCCCTTCGAAGAAATTGACGAACATGAACCAATAGACAATGTAGTATTAGAAGCAAAATTTGTGGCAAACAAAATAAAGCAAATGATAGATGAAGGCTATATGGTATGTGATAAAGAAAAGAAATATAGAAAAGCAACATACAGAGATTTTGCGATATTACTAAGAAGTACAAAAAATGTAGCAAATATATTCGAAAAAGAAATAACAGAATTAAACATACCAGTATTTTGTGATGCTACATCTGAATACCTAAATTCCTTTGAAATACAAATAATAATGAACTTATTAAGAGTTATAGATAATCCAGAAAGCGATATACCAGAAATAACAATTATGAGAAGTCCAATATGGAATTTTACAGAAAATGAATTAATAAAAATCAGAGGAAAAGACAAAGATAAATCATTTTATAATTCAATAAAACAATATATAGATAAAGAAGGAGCAGACCAAGAAATAACAAAAAAACTTAAAACATATTTAGATAATATAAACAATTGGAGAAAAAAATCAAAATATTTACCATTAGATGAATTAATATGGTCTATATATATTGAAACAGGATTTTACAATTATGTAAGTCTAATGCCAAATGGCGAATATAGACTGGCAAATTTAAAAATGTTATTTCAAAAAGCCAAGCAATATGAAAAAACTAGTTTTAAAGGACTATTTAACTTTATAAATTTCATAGACAAGCTTACAATAACTAGTGGTGATATGAGTGGAGCGAAATTAATAGGAGAAAACGAAAATGTTGTAAGAATAATGAGCATTCATAAAAGTAAGGGACTTGAATTTCCAATAGTATTTCTTAGTGGAACAGGAAAAAAATTCAATATAATGGATTTAAGCAATGATGACATATTATTACACAATAATTTAGGGTTAGGATGTAAATATATAGATACAAAATTAAACATAAAATTTGATACTTTATCGAAAAAAGCATTAGCAAATAAAATGAAGCAAGAACTAGTTTCAGAAGAACTTAGAATACTATATGTTGCACTAACAAGAGCAAAAGAAAAAATGATAATAACAGGAACAGAAAAAGACACAGAAAAAAAACTACAAGACAAAAAAGAACTACTAAGGTGTTATGAAAAATATAATAAAGACAAAATAAGCAAAAACATATTAAAAAAATATATGAGGTATCTAGATTTCTTTGAACTGATATATCTTTACAATGAAAAAGAAATAGAAAACATATTAAAAGTAGAAATTCATAATCAATCAGATATAATAAATTCTATGCACGAAAATGAACACAAGCAAGATACAATATCTCTTGAAGGAACACTTTTCGAGCATTCGAAAATAGAAACAAACAATTTACCTATTTATAAAGATATGGAAGAAACATGTAGGGGCACGGTGCACCGTGCCCGTATGACAGAAGGTAAATCTTTAAATGAAACCACACAACAAATAAAAGATAAACTAAACTGGAACTATGAATACAATGCATCAACGCAAATAGAAGCAAAAAGTTCTGTAAGCAAAATAAAGAATTCTGTAGGGGCACATTGCAATGTGCCCTCTGACAAAAGCAGTACTGATGAAACAATCCAAAATATTTCTTTTTCTGAACCGAAATTTTTAAAAGAGGAAATAGAAATATCACCAGCCCAAAAAGGAACTTTAACTCATTTAATATTACAAAAATTAAACGAAAAAGAAGAATATACAATAGAAAAAATAAGAGAATTAATACAAAATTTAATACAACGTGAAATAATAATTGACAAAGAAGCAAAAAGCATCAATATAAACAAAATATATGAATTTACTAAATCTGAAATTTTTAATGAAATGAAAAATGCAAAAAAGATTTATAAAGAACAGCCATTTTATATAAATATACCAGCAAATTTTATTTATGATGAAAATATAAATGAGAAGATACTAGTACAAGGAATAATAGATTTATTCTATATAACACAAGATGATAGAATAATATTAGTAGACTATAAAACAGACTATGTACCAGAGGGAAAAGAAGAACAACTAAAAGAAAAATATGAAAGGCAATTAGATTTATACAAAAAGGCAATTGAAGGAATGATGAAGAAAAAAGTTAATAATATATATATTTATTCAACATATTTGGGAAAAACAGTTAAAATTATGTAAAATGTGTGGTATAATATTTAACATAAAATGTAGGGGCACGGCGCACCGTGCCCACAGAAATAGATATTAATTCAAAAAGGGAACAGTACACAGTGTTTCATACAGAAAATTTATATATAAAGAAAGGAAAATACAATGTACCTAATAGTAGGGTTAGGAAACCCAGAACCAGAATATTCGAATACCAGACATAACATGGGATTTGATACAATAAACTGTCTAGCAAGTCAAACAAAAATAGATATTACAAGGAGCAAATTTAATGCGATATATGGAAGTGGAACTATAGGTGAAGAAAAAGTGATTTTAGTAAAGCCACAAACATATATGAATCTAAGTGGAAAAGCAATAAGAGAATTCAAGAACTTCTATAAAACAGACTTAGAGCAAATCATAGTAATATATGATGACATCGACTTAAAAGCAGGAAAAATAAGAATAAGAAAAAAAGGTAGTGCTGGCTCACATAATGGTATGAAATCAGTAATACAAGAATTATCAACAGACGAGTTTATAAGAATTAGAATTGGAATAGGCAGTCCTGAATTTAAAGGAGACTTAATAAATCATGTACTAGAGCCTATACCCAAAAAAGAAAGAGAAATTCTAGACGAAGGTATATTTGATGCAAAATCAGCAATTATTGAAATAATAAAAGATGGTGTGGATACTGCAATGAATAAGTTTAATTAAAAGTGTAGGGGCACCGTTTGAGGGAATATGCATGTTAAATTTAGCAACGCCAAATTTAACTGGGCTCAAAGTGAGACATGACACCACTGTGCCCGCTAAAAGAATAAAGCAGAAAGAAAGGAAACAAATATGAAAGAAATACTAATCAGTAAAAATAACGAAGGAACAACAATTGCATTATTAGAAAATGGAATATTGCTAGAAAAATACGAAGATACAGAAAACAAGAATTATCTAGAAGAAAAAATCTACCTTGGAATAGTAAAAGATATATTACCAGGAATGCAAGCAGCATTTGTAGATATAGGAGAAGAAAAAAATACCTTTATACACTTAAAAGATTTATTACCAAAAATAGATATAACAAAGCAAAAGGAAAAAAATAACAAAACAATAAGTCAAATAATAAAAAAAGGAGACAAAATATTAGTACAAGTAAAAAGAGATGCTACCAATATAAAAGGAGCAAAAGTATCAACACACATTAGTCTAGCAAATAGATTTACAGTTTTAATGCCAGAAACAGAGATAATAACAGCTTCACAGAAAATAGAAAATGAAGAAGAAAAAAGGAGATTAATAAAAACTGTAAGACAAGTAATACCAAAAAATTATGGAGCAATAATTAGAACATCAAGTATAGGAAAAAGCGAGAAAGAACTAAAACAAGACTTAGAGGAATCTATACAAAAATGGAAGAAAATAAAAGAAAAAGCTGATATAGCAACAAAAGTACCAATATTAATAGACTCTGGTAATAGCTTTATAAAAAAAATGATATTAGATTTAATAGACAAAGACATAACTAGAATTATAATCAATAATAAAGATGATGAAAAAGAAATTCAAGAAATATTAAGTAATATTGAAATTAAAAAGAATATAAAATTGGAATTACGAAAAAATGACGAGATATTAAAAATATATGATACAGATACACAGATAGAAAAAACAAAAGCGAGGAAAGTATATTTAAAATGTGGAGGATTTATTACAATAGATAAAACAGAGGCATTAACAGCAATAGATGTAAACTCAGGCAGATATACGGGAAAAAAAGATGTAGAAGAAACTATACTAAAAGTAAATAAAGAAGCAACCATAGAAATAGCAAGGCAATTAAGACTAAGAGACATTGGAGGAGTCATAATAATTGACTATATAGACATGAATTTAGAAAAAAACAAAACGGAAATTGAAGAGATATTAAAAGAAGAATTAAAGAAAGACAGGTCAAAAACACAAGTAATAGGATTTTCAAAATTAGACTTATTAGAGATGACTAGAAAACACATAAGAGGAGAAGGATAACATAAAAAATTCACAAAAAACTTTTCCAATTCTTTTGACTTTTACCAAATTTTGTAGTATAATTTTATATGTAAGCAAAAGGAAATACAACTATGAAGGGAGAGATTATTATAATGTTTAATGTAGGAGATTACATAGTATATCCAATGCATGGAGCAGGAACAGTAGATGCAATAGAAGAGAAAAACATATTAGGAGAAAAACAATCATACTACATAATAAAAATGCCAGGTGAAGTCAAAGTAATGGTACCAACAGCAAAGGCAGAAGAAGTAGGTGTTAGAGGAATAATAGATAAAAACTCAGCACAAAGAGTATTCAAAATATTAGAAGAAGATGAAACAGAAATGTCTCAAAACTGGAATAAAAGATATAGAGACAATATGGACAAAATGAAAAGTGGAGATATTTACGAAATTGCTGATGTAGTTAGAAACTTAACATTTAAACAAAAAGAAAAAGGGCTATCAACAGGAGAGAAGAAAATGCTATTAAATGCAAGACAAATATTAGTTAGTGAATTAGCATTAGTAGAAAGTTCATCACAAGATGAAGTAGAAAATCTTGTAGACACGACAATGTTAAAATCATTCAAAGAATTTAGAATAGAAAGTGCAGACTCACAAGGAATAAACAAATTCATACCATTTAATAATGAAGACGCAAATGTAGGGTAAAATAAAAATATTCGGGCAAAGCCCGAATATTTTTTTAGCGGAAACGCTTACTCCTCGATTTCATAAGAACAAGGAAATATAAATTGTTCTTGTTCCTGGTCTGACAAAGCTTCAAATGCATGCACTTCGTCATGACCTTTTTCAAAAGGGAAGTTAAAGGCTATTACTCCATCTTCTGTTAGAAGAAGGAGATATTCAGGCGATATCCCTAGAAACTGTGCATTGGTACTTATTAAGTTACCATACACGTTTCCATCATCAGTCCCTACAACGAACATGTCGTTTATTTTGTAAACGAGCACGTTCTCATTGGGAGCTGAAAAATGGTAAATAAAATTTCCAGGTATTTCCAGCTCAAGTCGAGTACCTTTTGGCTCGAAGCCAAAATTAAGCTTGAAAGCCTGGGTATTTTCCGCTCGTGATGAATTGACGTTATGGTAAAGCATAGTCCCCACCACAAAAATACAAACAAAAACAACAGTTACAAAAAATTTTTTTCCATTTTTACTCATGAAAAAATACCTCCATTTTGTTTTTTGGATCACTTGAATCCAATTAATATAATTTTAGCAAATTTTTAGGAAAAAGTCAATTTATGTAAATTATAAAAAAGAATCCATTGCCAATTTCCACTCTACATAAAGAAGGAATTAGGTGATATCTGTCGAATAGTATATAAGAGAATAATGATTATAATAATGCGCATAATTATGTAGTATAGAGACTTATTTCAAGAAAATAGCTTTAATACTATATAAATAAAAAGAAAGGTGAAAAAAATAAATGTTAAAATATAACAATGAGATAATAGACGAAGTCAGAAACAGTAATAATATTTTAGATGTCGTATCACAATATGTTATATTAAAAAGAAGTGGCAGAAACTACTCTGGGTTATGTCCATTTCACAAGGAAAAATCACCATCTTTTTATGTTTCTCCAGACAAGCAAATATTTCATTGCTTTGGATGTGGAGAAGGAGGAGACGTATTAGGATTTATAAGAAAAATTGAAAACATAAGTTTTAAAGAAGCGATAGAAACATTAGCAGAAAGAGCAAACATAAAATTACCAATCTTAGTAAACAGTGAAAAAGACGAAAAAATACAAAAGTTGAAAAGCAAAATATATCAAATAAATGAAATAGCATCAGAATTTTATCAAAAAAACCTACTAAACCCAAACTCCAAAATAGCACAAGACTATGTAAAAAAAAGAAAAATGGATATGTATACCTTAAAAACTTTTGGAATAGGATTTGCGGGAAACTTTGATGAACTATATCAAGAACTAAAGAAAAGAGAATTTAATGATGAAGAAATACTAGCCTCTAAACTTGTACTTAAATCCGAAAAAACAGGAAAAATGTATGATGCATTTAGAAACAGATTAATGTTTACAATAAAGGATATAAAAGATAGAGTAATAGCTTTTGGAGGAAGAGCATTAGACGATAGCAAACCAAAATACATAAATTCGCCAGACACATTAGTATATAATAAAGGAAGACATTTATTTGCAATGAACATAGCAAAAAGATGTGGAGAAAAAACAATAATGCTAGTAGAAGGATATATGGACACAATATCATTACATCAAAGAGGAGTGCATAATGTAGTAGCATCTCTTGGAACTGCATTAACAGAACATCAAGGAAGACTTTTAAATGGATTTGAAAAAGTAATAATAGGCTATGACTCAGACTCAGCAGGACAAGGAGCCACAGCAAGAAGTTTAGAAATATTACAGACTCTTAGATTTGATATAAGAATATTACAATTAACAGGAGCAAAAGATCCAGATGAATACATTGTGAAATATGGCTCTGGTCAAATAAAAAAGGCAATGGAAAACTCAATATCATTAGTAGAATTTAAAGTAAAAAAATTAAAAGAAAGTTTAGATTTGGACAATGTTAGTGATAAAATAAAATTCTTAAATGAACTTAGTAAAATAATATTGCAAGTAGAAAATGACATTGAAAAAGAAATATATATAAGTAAATTCTCAGAACAATATAAAGTATCAAAAGAATCAATATATGCACAATTAAATAAATTGCAATATGCTATGAATCAAGGAAATAAAATATTAGAGAAAACAAATGCAATAAAAAGAAATCCTTCTAAAGAAAAACAAGAAAATCTTGAAAAGGAAACTAGCAGAGAAAATTTAATAATTTCTATATTATTAAATAATAATAAAGACGATTTTGAAAAAATAAGAAATGTAATAAATATAGAAGACTTTAAAAATGAAAAAAATAGAAAAATTGCTGAAAAACTGTATGAACAGTTTGAAAAAGGAAATATTAATAATGTAATGGACTTATTTGAAGAAGATGAAATTATTAATCATATTACATATATAATGTCTATAGACTTTCAAATTGCAGATACTCAAAAGACTAAAAAAGCTATAGAAGATGTTTCAAGTAAATTTGAAACGGAAAAATTGCATGATAGAAAAAGTGAAATTTTAAAAAAGTTAGCAAGTAGCAATCTTTCAAGTGAGGAATCATCAGAATTGATGAATGAATTAAATTCAATTAATATGAGGCTAAAAAAATGAGAGGAAGGAAAAAATAATGAGTAAAAAAGAGGAAATAAATAATGAAGAAACTGAAATAAAAGACCAAAGCTCAAAAGAAAAAGTAGAAGATATATTAGAAAAAGCAAAGAAAAAAGGTGGAATGACATATGGAGAATTAGCATCAGAATTAGAAGATGTTAACCCAGACCAAATAGATAAAGTTTTTGATGCCTTTGAAAAAAGTGGAGTAGATTTATTAGATAGTGACTTTGATGAAGAAGAACCAGACATAGAAGACTTAAATGATGTAGAAGAAGTTACAATAGAAGAGATGAATAATGTAACAGACTTTGAAGGAATTAGTGTTGATGATCCAGTAAGAATGTATTTAAGAGAAATAGGAAAAATTCCTCTTTTAAACTATGAAGAAGAATTAGAACTTGCAAAGAGAATTTTAGAGGGAGATGAAGAAGCAAAAAGAAAACTATCAGAATCAAACTTAAGATTAGTTGTAAGTATAGCAAAAAAATACCTAGGAAGAGGAATGTTATTTTTAGACTTAATACAAGAGGGAAATATGGGATTAATCAAAGCGGTAGAAAAATTTGATTATACCAAAGGATACAAATTTAGTACTTATGCAACATGGTGGATAAGACAAGCAATAACAAGAGCGATAGCAGATCAAGCGAGAACCATAAGAATACCAGTACACATGGTAGAAACAATTAATAAACTAATTCGTACATCTAGACACTTATTACAGCAATTAGGAAGAGAGCCAATGCCAGAAGAACTAGCAAAAGAATTGGATATGCCAATAGAAAAAGTAACAGAAATACAAAAAATAGCGCAAGACCCAGTATCACTTGAAACACCAATAGGAGAAGAAGATGACAGCCATTTAGGAGATTTTATACAAGATGATGATTCACCAGCACCACATGACTCAGCAGCATACACATTATTAAAAGAGCAATTAGAAGAAGTAATGAATACATTAACACAAAGAGAAGCAAAAGTATTAAGACTAAGATTTGGACTAGACGATGGAAAAGCAAGAACACTAGAAGAAGTAGGAAGAGAATTTGATGTAACAAGGGAAAGAATAAGACAAATAGAAGCAAAAGCATTAAGAAAACTAAGACATCCAAGTAGAAGTAGAAAATTAAAAGATTATATGAATTAGAAGCAATATAGTAAAGTGATTTTTTTGATAGAAAGGAAATCAATAATATGGAAAATAAAAAGCAGAAACAAAAAGAACACCTAGAGTTAGGAAAAACAATCAAAACAATGTTAATAGAAGATACAACAGTGGAAACTGCGCAAGATATAATAGATAGAGATACAGACTCAGAAAGAAGAAATGAATTTAAAAAGGCAGACGAAATACTACAAGCATTAGCTCCAGAAGAAAACAAGAAAAAGAAAAGCAGAAAATCAAAGGAGAAAGAAGAATTTGATAGAAATCTTGCATTTACTAAGCAAAATCAATTATTAGGAAAAGAAATACAAGAGAAGAATAAGCAAAGAGAAACAGAACAAAAAGATAAGCAAATGGAAAGAGGAGAATAATTTAGAAAAAATCTTGACAAACAAAAGAAAAACGGGTATACTATTAAAGTACTTTATGGCGATGTAGCTCAGTTGGCTAGAGCATTCGGTTCATACCCGAAGTGTCGAGAGTTCGAATCTCCCCATCGCTACCATTTTTTATAAAAATGAGAAAAACTAGGCATTTCAAGGGTTTTGAGATACCTAGTTTTTCATTTTAACACATTTTTAACACATTAGTTTTTAAACAAATAATCTAATCTGTTAACAGCTTCCTTCTTTGTATCCTGTTGACTATGTAAATATATTTGAGTAATACTTATTGAAGTATGACCCATTAGTTCTGCAACAGTTTCTATATCAACACCATTTTTTAAGAGCATAGAAGCATACGTATGCCTAATAGAGTGAAATTTCTTATGAGGTATAGTTGCACTCTTTTAAAATTCTTTTCCATTCGTATGCTACATTTTTAGCTTTTAAAGGTAAATTATTTTCATCATGAAATAATAATCCTTTTTTATTATCAAAAGTATTTAAAAGTTTAATAATTGAAGAAGGAAGGGATACAGTTCTAAAAGAATTTAAAGTTTTGGGAGTTTGGAAAATTGTTTCTATATGTTTTGTATTTTCATCGTGATAAACATAAACTTCTTTAACGCTTTTTTTAACACACAAAGTTCCTCTAATTAGGTCTATGCAGTCCCAATCAAGTGCAAGTAGTTCGCCTTCACGTAATCCTGTAGCAAAATCTAAAAGAAACAAAGTTTCATATTTAGAGCCCTTTATATATTCTTTTATAGTTTTTATTTCTTCTTCAGTTAAAATTTCAACATCTTTAACTTTATTGTTTATAATATCCGTTTTATTTCCTTTGATTTCAGTTTTAAGGCAAGGGTTTTTTAAGATATATCCGATTATCTATACACCAATTAAAAAATACTTTTAAAACAGAATTAAGTGTATTTACTTGTGAAAATGTTTTTGTTTTAGATAAAGAATTGTAATAAGTTTGAATATTAATTAGTGAAATTTTAGAAATTTTCAGCCTAGCAATAGCCTCATTAACACCAGAGCCATAAAACTGTTTACGTATAGGAGTACCATCAGATTTATAACCGATAGTCCTAGTAACTCTAAAATATTTAGTTCCGTTTACTTCAATATTTGTTTTCTTTGCCATTAAAGACCTCCTAGTATAATAATGTTAAGTCAGAAATGACTCGACATTATTTTATTTTTTTCTATGAGTTATTCAAAAACTCATAACATAATATTAGACTAATTTATGGTATAATTATTGTAATTGTTAGAGCGGTTTTAGCCACCTCCCTAGTATAAAGTGAGAAAACCACCTTTAATATACACTGTATATTTACATATACAATTAAGAACTTAACAAAAGTTAGGTTCTTTTTAAATTAAGATAAATTTGCTGACAGTTAAAAAATAACTCAAAAGTGTTGACTTTACTAAAGAATGTTAGTATAATGTAATAGAAAGAAGTTTGATTAAATTTACCCAACAGGGGCAACAAAAAAGACCAGAGTAACAGCGAAATAACTCTAGTCTTTTTATTATGTACTAGTCAAACATCTTAAGGATAAGATAAATTAAAACAAGTACAATTAATTTGATTAAATTGCCCAAACAGTTTCACCTCCTCGTTGGAAGACGGGCAACAAACATATTATAATTTATAACTTAAAAATAATCAACAAAAATCGAAAAATAAAGAAATAAGAGGTTATCAATCACGGTAAGCTCTTTTATTATACGCAAAAGAAGTAGATGAATATAACAAAACACATAAAGCAGATATAAAACTAAGAAAATGTTTAAAATGTATTCATTTTTATAAGTGTAAAGAAAAGGAGTGTGTGAAGAATGGGAACTCATCATAAATCAAATAAAGAAGTGAGAAAAAGAAAATATGCGGAACAATTTGCGAGAACAGCAGAAAATAAAAAGAGAAAAGCAGAGAAAAGACAGAAAAAGTTAAAAAACTAAAATAAAATTGGTAGAACCAGGTAAGTTATATAATAAAAGTAACCACCTTTCTTTAAATAAGCATAAAAACCTTTGCTTAGCCAATGCCGTGAATTTTTATATAGTAATAGTAAGAAGTGTTGGCTATGAAAAGCTGACATTACCTCAATAGAACCAAGAGAATGACGTCAATTCTCGAAGGTTTAAAAAGCGTTATTTCTAGAGTAACAGTAAATCTGTTAAGGGGTTAGAAGATTTACACAACACTATAAGTAGTATGTAGTGATATATAAAAAATATTAGGTTATCTGTTTTAGATATCATAATAATTGTACAATAAAAGATTTCTTTTCCTTGCGTAAGCAAAAAAACATTTATATCATTACATAGTGCTTATAAAAACTGAACAGTATTGAATAGTTCTGAACAGTACTGAACAGTAAAAAGAAAGAAGGTATTTATATGGAAGATTTACAAAAAGCAATACAAGAAGCATTAGAAAAATCATTACAAGGTAGATTAGAAGAAAATATAAATAAACCCATATACGAATTTGTTGCAACTTGTGATGCAGGAAGTTTAACAAAAACAGCGACAAATAGTGCTAGTTGGTTATTAGGAAGAAATCCTCAGTATAAAATA
>CAOKMR010000020.1 GCA_948469815.1 uncultured Clostridiaceae bacterium
GTATTACTTGTTCTATCTCCCCTTGAATATTTAATTTATTGGGCTGTTTTTGCCATCCATTAAACCCGCTTCCATCATATTCTATTGTTAATTTTATGTTTCTCATACTTACTCTCCGTTTACTTTTATCATTTTTTATTTTATTTCTTATTCTTTATTCTAAATATTGGTACAGCCTTGTTACAGCCTTGCGAATTTGTTTTATTATTCCAATTAAATTCATCTTGTACCCCACACCTATATATCTTGTATGAATATCTCTTGAATATATGCAATAGTATTCTATCTAATATATTTATATTCACAATACCCCCCCTATTTAAATACTTGAGATCTCTTAATTATATTTTATCATATTATGTTAATTTATATAACTATTCTACACGATAGATATTGAAAAATTGATAAACATTATGAATATAAATAAAAAAGCAAAGAAGCGGAAATGTGCAGTCCTTCCCAAAACTCTCAAATCCGCTTCAAAAGAATAACTTATATAAGCTATCTATTTATATTTTACTATATTTTAGAGATAAAGGCAAGAAATAATTACATCAAATTAAATCATCTACTAAACTGTCTATATATTCACTAGATTTATTTTTTTCACAATCTTTCTTTATTTCTTCTTCTCTTTTTTCTATATATTTTTTTAGGCTTTCATAATCTTTTTTATTCAAATATTTTTTTACTTGATATATTGTTTCTAAATGCATTTTTCCTTCCATAATAAAACTCTCTACTTTCTATTTTTTCTTAATTATAACAATAAATACCTATTTTGTAAAACAGTTATTTCTACATAAGTTCGTTTTATTGTAGTTATTGTTTAGCATAGTTAATTTCAAATTATGTTTATTCTAAAATATCTAATAATGGAAAGGAGGGTAAGATGGTTTATATCAAGATTAAAGAGATGTTAAAGAAAAAGAATAAAAGCAAATATTGGTTTATTAAAAACATGGAACGGAGGCTATCAATCATTGTCTCATTTAATGAACAATGAAACTAAATCTATTCATTTTGAAACTTTGGAAAAAATGTGTAATCTTTTCGATTGTGAAATTGGAGAGATTATTACATTTAAAGATGTAACAAAGGGCTAGCGTAATGCTAGTCCTTTCCCCCATTATAAATAATTGTAACATAAATAAATTAATTTTTTTGTCGAAACCGGTCGACAATTTTATTTTTTTAAATCTCTGATTTTATTTATATATTTATTACATATAAGTTTATCATTATACTCATATAAATCTTTTGTACTTCCACAAAAAACACAATTAGGTTCATATTTCCTTAAAATTATTGATGAACCATCAACAAAAATCTCAATAGGATCCTTTTCTACTATTTTAAATTGATTACGGATTTCCATTGGTATTACTACACGACCTAATTCGTCCATCCTTCTAACAATACCTGTTGGTTTTAACATATAAATTCCTCCTTCGTATTTTTATAAACTCGTGTATTTATATACTAGCAAAAAAATATTATAAAATCAATAAAAATGGGAATAATTTTTTAGGAGTAAAATATGCGAAACGCTAGAAAATGTGATGGTAACTTAAATATAGTTGCTAATAAAATTAGATATTATCGTGAATTAAATAATCTTTCTTATCAAAAATTGTCAGACTTACTTATGTTGCAAGGTATTGATATTCATAAACAAGCTATTTATAATATTGAAAAAGGTATTAGAACAGTTGTAGATTATGAACTTTGTGGCTTTGCTAAATGCTTTAATATAACTGTGAATGATTTAGTTTGTGATTTTTTCAATGAATTAAATTAAAGGGTTAGACGAGGAATAGCGTGTCCTCGCCTTTCTTTTTTGTTTTTGAGGTAAGAAATTAATTCTCTGTAGATACAAGCGTAATAAATCCATCTGCTCTATACGAGTCGCCACTCCCGCTATATTCCACCTCAATAGAGCGTATTTCTTTGCCCTTCTCTTCTGCATATTGTTTGCATATTTGGGGAAGTGCATTTTCGAGGTTTGCTTTGTTTCCCCATTGTGTGAATCGTCCTTTGGGATTAATATCATGAATATTAACCTTGGTAATAATCTCCATAAAATCGCTCCTTTTCTCCAAAAATTTTTTTACTCAGTTGCCTCGTGTCCTCCTGTAAAAAACGAGATAAATTAACTGAGTGTATGTCTCATATTATACAATATAATTTCCAGTTTTTTCAAGTTTATATTGTATTATTTTATATATTTAGTATTTACATATCTAGTTATTCCAGTTTTTATTATTTTTATTTTAGATACTGAACTTGTTACATTTTGTAACACTTGTACTTTTGTACCTTTTAAATAGTTATATCCAGTAGTTAAATTATAATTTGAATATAATTTTGTATTACAATTTAAAGAATATGTTTTATTTAGTACAGCATTTGACTTAACTGTTTCAACTTTTTTAGCGATTTCTGTATTAGAGTCGCTATTATATATATATCTTATTAATCCTGTCTTGACAATTTTTACTTTATCTATTTTGCTAGTGATGTTTTCTAATACTTGAACTTTTGTCCCCTTTTTATAATTATATCCTGCACTCATATTATCAGTTGTATATAGTTTTGTATTGCTTGATAATGTTTTTATTGTTCCAACTGTATTAACTATATTCGTATTTGTTGTTACTTGCCCATCTGTCTTATTTTCTGTTATTGTACTATTAATATCATATTTATAAGCAAAAAACCCATTAGAATTTGCATATTTTCTAAAATTTTCTACACTGCAATATACAGTATTTCCAGACACTGTTACTTTGTTTCTTCGTGTAGATGTATCGAATTTACCATTGTATAGGTAAGGGTCGTATATTTTAATAGTATTGTTATCTACAGATACAAGTACAATGAAATGCCCACCATACGTAAATAGTCCATTTCCTACGCTTGCTATTACATAGTTATTATTTCTTAGTAATTCTACAGCTTTGTCCAAACTGTTTGTTTCTGTATATTCAATATTAAACTCATCAGCTACTGCTCTGAATGCTGACCAGTATGTACCTGAGTTTTTAGAACGATAGCCATTCTGCACGAATAAGTCTCCCATTGTATTGGGTGTTATTGTTCCTTTTATACTTGACACTACCATAGAGGCAGATGTTGGACCACAACCTGAACTTCCTATTGTTTGTGATTTATCATTTATACTTGTATATGTATGATTTTTCCATCTACTATCTACTTGTGAATAATATGTGAGTCCTGCATAATCCCCTAATTCTACATTCCAGTTTTTCGCTCTGTCTCCTTCATAAGCTATCTCCCCTTGAAGTTCAAATGACTCACTTTCAACATCTTGTTCTTCAAGTTCTATTTCTTCTTCAATAGATAAATCTTCTATTTCGGTTGTAGAAACATTATCTATCTCTTTTATTTCATCTATTATAATGTCTTGAATATTATCTATCGTATCGTTTATTTCAGATTCTGGCAAAAATATTGCACAAAAAATACCTGCTACTACTGTAATTATAGCAAGTATTATTAACATTATTTTATTTTTCATAATTTTATTTTCCTTTCTCTAAATCTTCTATTCTGTGATTAGCAACCTTCATTTGTTCTTCTAAAACAGGTACTCTCTGAGCGAAATTGTTATGCTCTCGCACCTCTCTTGTTAGTTCTGTTATTTTTGTGTCAGTTACTGCTTGCTGTGTTGTTAATTTATTTTCTATTTTTTTATTTCCATTCAAAACAGTTATAATAACACCTATAAGCGTTAAACCTCCTGTGATTATTGAGCATATTATACTTTCCATCTACTATTCCTCCTCCAAATATTCCTGCATTTGAGGATATTTTTCAATTACTTGCTCTTTTGTTAGTCTGTTTAAAGTAACTTGCATTTTTAGATACTTCTTTGTATTTTCGCTCATATACTTGTCCTCCTTTAAAATCCTAATGACATATTTATCATGTCTTCTGTTAAAGCCATTCTTTCTTCCATTAATTTTAACCTTTTTTCTATTGGTTCTTCTGGCTCTACATAGTTTTCATTCTCGTAGAAGCCTTGTTCTTCACTGTAGCAATATTTTGCTCTTTCTACGTTCTCTGGTACTTCCTCTACCTCAAATACGTTTATTTTTTCATCTGGTCCATATGCTATTGCGTGATTATCTACGTTAATATTTCTATGCTCTTCATCTAGTTCATAAGTATTTGATATTTCTATAATTTCATTATTTTTGTTTGTTAAAACAAATTTCATTTTTAATCATTCCTTTCTTTTTATTACATTGGCTTCTTTACTTGTACCATTTCTCCATTAGTTCCATCTGTTATCGCTATTCCTTCAATAGTTTCATTGCTTGCAGTTATTGTTTTTACTAAAGTATCAAAACTATACTGTAAAATCATTCCCCATAAATAATTAGAACCATTAGCGTGAGCAATAAATAATGCACCATTTAATAATACTAATGAATTAGTTATAGTATGAGTGTTTTTTGTTAATTCAATAGTCTGATATGTAATTGTAGTATCTTTTATTGTACAAATCATGCTAGCCAATACAGTATTTAAAGCATTACCACTGGAATTATATGTTAAGAAAATTGTATTTTGACCTATTAATATCCCATTAATATATCCAGCTTCAGATGCACTATATCTTGTTGCATTTAATAAAGTATCAGTACCTTGTATTATAGTTGTTCCACTTATTGTGCAAACTATTGCATATAGCTGATAATCACTTCCAAGCGAATGTGCTACCATTACTTTATTATCTGATAGTGCTACTGCTGATATAGTATAGCCTGATTTAGTTGTTGTTGAATTTAATATTGTATTACATTCTTTAGTTATTGTGGTTCCACTTATTGTACAGATTGCCCCATATAAATAAAAATCACTTCCTTTTGAATATGCTATAAAAACTTTTGTTGAACTTAATGCAACTGCTGATATATTATTTTCTAAATCTACTCCATTAACTATAAAAGTATCAGTACCTTGTGTTATAGTTGTTCCACTTATTGTACAAATCTTTCCATATGTACTATTACTACTATCACCAACGAATGCAATAAATACAGTTGTTGAATTTAATTTTACTGTTGATATACTTTTTGCTGCATTTGCTATAGATTTTAACGGCACATCTGTTCCTTTAGTTATAGTTGTTCCAGATATTGTACATACCATCCCATATAAATACCAATTAGAACCATTAGAATGTGCTATAAAAACTTTTGTTGAACTTAATGCAACTGCTGAAATATTTCTTCCAGTATAACTAGATGAACTTAATTGAACTGATGTACCTTGCGATATTGCTGTTCCGGATATTGTACATACCATCCCATATAAATACCAATTAGAACCACCAGAAGTATAAATTATAAAAACTTTTGTTGAATTTAATGCAACTGCTGATATTACAAACCCTACATAATCTTCTGGACCTTTTAATTTTTTATCTGTTATTGAACTCAAATCAGAAAAATTGTTTATTAAATTTACAAAATCCCCTGCTGTTACAATACCTTGAGCTTTTGCTTCTTGGATTATTCCGTTGATGAAATCTCCCTTATTCATTGTCCCTGTTATTTTATTACCTTGTGAATATGCTGTTTTGCCTGCTAGTATATCTCCTGCTACTGCTGTTGCGTCTGAGGTATCTACGCCTGTTTCTATTTGACTTATTTTAGTGTCAAATTGACTTGCTAGTATTGTTCCTGTTAAATTACTTTTAGTTCTTATTGCATTTGCTATATCAGTACAAAAATTACTTAAATTATCGGTTCTTGCCATTAATAACTCGCCTCCAATGCTCCTTGAATTTTTTGGTCTACCCTATTGTCTATAGTAGTTATTAAATCATCTAGTGTATTTTTATAATTGTTAGTAAAATCATTTGTTGATAATCCTTTGCCTTCTTCTTTATCGACTTTCGTGTCTTTTAATTCATTCAACTCTTGTTTTGTCGCAAATACCAAACTATTATTAATAGAAGCAGTTACATTTTCAACATTACTAACTATTAAATCTATACTTACATTTAATTCTAATATGTCTTGTTCGTTTGCTCCACATATATATTCTGAATTTTGTCTCGCATTTCCATAGTTATACAAAATTTCTTCTTTTGTATCTGGATCTTCTGCAATTACTCCTAGCTCTCTCCAAACAAAACCTTTTTCTAAATCTTGATTTGTTAAGTAAAATGTTATTGTAACTATATTATCTTTTGCTATTTGCATGCCTGTTATTTCTGCACTTAAAACCTCGTTTATTAAACTATTCCTTGTTATCATACTTTCAGTTGTAATTTGTCCATCTCCAAGTGCAATTCTTTTAAATTTTAGTGCTTTTCCTAGTTGTGCTTTTGCTTCCAAGTTTCTTCCTGAATTTGTAAGCATTAGCCCTCCAAATACTGACATTAAAACACCTCCTGTTTCAATTTTATAGTTTTTCCTATGTGTACTATACCTGCAATATATATCTTTGTTTCTTCTGTTTGAAATAGACTAACATCTAATTCCATATTTGCTGGTATCTTTTCTCTCAATTCTTTATTTAACATATCTGCTATTTCATCAAAAAGAGCTAGTACTCCTAGCTTTACTGTATAATTTTTATAGTCTACTTCTAATTGATAGTTTTCTTTACCTAACAAATTGTCTAACAAATTACACAACCATTTATGAGAGTATGGCACCTTATCATTCATTTTTAATAAAATGTTGAACCTTCTTCCCTCTACTGTTTCAGCTATATCAGTAATCGAATATATCTTTTCGTATCTTTCCAATCCATAAGTTTCTGCAGAAGAAACAGCAACTTCATTAAAAATTCTTTCAATTTCTTTTTTTAGCTTTTCAATTTCTATGTCCTCTGAGTTAAATAACTCTTTAAATTCTCTTATTTCCCTCAAAAAAGGAGGCATATATTCTATTAATTTCATAAAATACTAACCTCCCCTAAAACTGCTATATTGTTTGTTATTTGTATATTAGAACTTTGTTCATTTATTAAAGTGTCCGATATATCTAAAACTCCATCTGTATTCAATATAATGCTTTCTATTTGCGAAATTCTTACAATTGTCGTTTCTTCATTCTCCCATATTTTTCTTAATTCAATAAAGTACTTTTCTAATGATTCTACTATTTTGGGTTTCACTATTGTTTCATTACTACCTTCAATGTATTGTATTTTTGTACTAATATTTATAATAGATTCATCTGGTGTTATCACTGTAACACTATGTCCTATTGGTGCTAAACCTAAACCAGATGGTTCTTTATTTGGACATATTTCCTGTTGCACTTTATCAATTAATACAGAAGATGCTTTGTTATAGTCACTATCTAAAATTATTAATTTTACTGTACCTGGTCCATCCCAAATTGGTATTACTTTAACTGCTCCAACTCCTGCTATTTCTTTTACTTTTTCCTTATAATCTGCAATGTTTCCAGCAAAACTTTTTTCATTTATTTGTGTATAATATCTACCTCTTAATTCTTCATCTGTTTCCTCATTCTCTCCTGGAATAAGTATGTCTGTAATTTGTGCTATTCCAAGATTTTTCATATTATATTCTATTGGTAATAGTATTCCAGATGGTTCATTTCCTATTTTCCCAGAAGTATTACATTCTAATTTATATTCTCCTATATCTATTTTTTCTATTACAGTATAATTAATATTATCTATACTAAAGATTGTCCCTATTTCAATGTCCATTTTTTCTTGTTCATCGTTATAAAATGTTCCCTTTCTTATAGCTTTGGTTGCTACATTTCTTTTTATTCCCATTTGTTCAGTTAACTTATCTAAATATTCACCTACAGATGTATCTATAAATACTAAATCTATTAAAGTATCTATATCTATATATACTTGTGCTAATTCTGCAGCCATTGGAGATATAGCATCATATATAATTGAACCTTCTCTTTTATCAATGTCATTTCTAACTCTTTGCAATAACCTATTCAGAATATCATCAAAAGTATTTTGCTCACTATACATTTACCTCTACCTCCATTTCAACATTCCCATATTTACTTACCACTATAAATGATACTGATATGCTATCTTTTTTGTCTTTTTTAATATTTAGGTTTTCTATTTTCTTTATTCTGTCATCTTGTAATAAAGCTTCTTCAATTCTTCTTTGTAAATCTCCTACAATAAATTCGTAATCTTTTCCAATTAAATTTTCAAACTCTACTCCATAATCCCATGAATATATTAAATAATTAAATCTTTCAGTATATAAGATTTTATAAACTGCTTGTTTTATTGCATCTAAATCATTAATCTCTCCAGCAATATAATTTTCTTCAAAATTTACTTTATATGTTTTGTTTGCAAATTCCTCTATTTGAAATTCTGCATTAAAATCATTATTATTTGGAGTTAATTGCATTATTTACCTCCAATCTATACTTTATCTAATACAAAAAATAATTGTCCTCCTTGCTGTCTTAAAAGTAATACTTTATCTCCTCTTTTTAATGATATTTCTAATTTTTTAAAACTGCTAGGTACAATTATCTTTGTATTAGGTATAATTAATTTTTCTAACTGTATTTGTATAGGGCTTGTTTGTACAACAGTCCCATATTGCATATTCACTAAATCTGCATTGCTCATATAATTTTTTACTACTTTTTTTATAATATCTATCATGCTACTAATACCTCCTTTGATGGCATTAACAAATCTAAACTCATTGTATATGCTTTATCAAATGTATGTGTTACTTTATCTGCTATAAAGTAATTATTAATATTTACATCATTTATTTTATCTAATTTAATAAATACTCCACTTCCAGCTTTTATTGTTTCTATTCCTATGCTGTCTAATTTTAATTCTAATTTTTCTCTATTCTTTGTTTTCAACAAAGTATTGGCTATATCAACAATTTGTGAATAGTTCATATTATTATTTACTTTTTCATAATATTGTAATAATCCCCATTTTGCTATTTTAGATGTATCTTTTGCAACATAGACCTCTCTTTTCTTTGTTTCTTTATTGCCACAAGATAATTTTATTTGATTATACGTATCATCATCAATACTCTGCGTAAAATCATAGCCTGTACAATTGCTCTTATCTCCAATTACAATATTAGTTCTCATATTATATATATCTTGTAACTCTAATTTTCCAAAATTATCATAAAAACAATATTTATCTCCACTAATTTTTAAATTTTCGGAAATAGCATTATAAATCATATCTAAAAACGTCTTGTTATCCTCTAGCCTGTCTGGTAATATATTAGACGTTTCTAAATATCCTATTTCTAACCCATAAGAATTTGCAATTTTTCTAATTATTCCTGCTATATTTAATCCAGTTAATGCCATTGTGTCTTTTGCTTTTAAATATCTCAATTGATCGTAAGCTGTAATACTCATTGTTTCTTCATTTTTTTGCTGTTTTTTAAATATATATCCGAAAAAACATTCCTGTATCATTGTATTTAAATCTTATACTAGATCCATTGCTAATCTTTGCTATATTATCTATTACTATGTCAAAAGTTAATTTACTACAACCATTATTTAATTTTTGCTCTATTTGAGGTTTTATAGCAATATCTTTTATATCAAATACTTTGTTTGTATCAACATCTTGTACTAGTATTTCAAAATTTTTCATAGTTTCCTCCATTATGGTATAACAAAAACTTGCCCAGGATAAATAAGAGCTGGCTTTTTTATCTTATCCTTATTAGCATTGTAAATCTTCATATATTGGTTTCCACTACCATAAAATCTTTTTGCTATGTTCCACAAGCAATCGCCTTTAACTACTGTATAAGTTCTTGTTTGTGTGTCTGATGATGTTGCTGGTGTTGGATTTTGCCTAACAGGAGCATTTTCTTTTATAATATGTACTTTCTGTTCTATCGTAATATCTACTGTTTTAGATGTATAAGGTTTATATTCTAATAAACTAAAACTAATTTTTAAATCTCCTTCTTCTAATGCATCTTCATTAACATCAAGGGATTCTATTGTTACTAATATTGATATATTATTTAAATCTTTAGCTTCTTGATAATCTCTTGTTAACACAAACCTAATTGGATTTTTATCTTCCATATATTTTTTAAATTTATCTAAGTAAAAATATGGACCTCTAAATTGGTTTTTTGTTGTTATGTAAGATTGTTCTCTACAAGGAAATTCAGCATCAAATTTAATAGTTTGTAATTTTACATCTCCTATAATATTTATTGCTCCTAATCCTACTACTGTTTTTTCAGTTCCTTCTTGCTCAATAGTTATACTAAATTTTTCAGGATTTACTGGTAATCGTATTGTTTCATTATTATAATCAAAGAAAAAACCATAGTTCATTTAATTATACCTCCTAGTCATAATCACCATCAGCTACAACTGCTAATTCCTCTTCTAGTATTTCTTCAATTCTTCCTCTTATTTTTTCTGCATCTGCATTTTCATGTACATCTCCAAAAGAAAAACTAACATTTGGTGCTAATGTTGCTGTAGTAAATTTATTAACAAATTCTTGCTCTGCAAAGTCTTTCATATATCTTAAGTCTTCATCAGACATACTTACTTCTCCAACAGAATCTAATTTTCCTCCATCTGCTTTTATAGGAACTGAGTCCTTGCCTCCTTGTGTTAATTTAGTGCTAACACTATTCCCTATATCTAATGCACCATTTATTTTGTTTTGTAAATCTCCTATCCAATTATTTCTATTATTAACTCTATCTTGTCGAGTTCTTTCTAATTCTCCAGATTTATTTACTATATCTTGCCATCCAGTTTTTGCTATTTCTTTCATTTTATCTCCAATTTCATTCATCTTATTATCTGTATCTTCTATTTGTTTCATCGTATCCATTGTTGAACTTAAATACTCACCCATTGTATCATTAATTGCATTTACAGTTTGACTTGTGAAATCAGCATATTCCATCGTTTCAAATTTTGCACCTAGTTTATTTAATAAACCTACCACTTGATTATACATCCATATAAAACCATTAACTATTCCTTGCTGTACACTTTCAAATCCTAATTCTAATGTTAATCCTGCTAATTTTAGCCCATAAAAAGCACTTACTATACCTAATTTTGCCTTAAGTATATTCTTCCATGTCCATAATACAATATATACAATTCCATAAAATGCCTCTTGTAAGCCTAACCATAACAGCATTCCTGCCAATGTTAGCATATCCCACGCATACATCATATTATAGGCTACTTCATCGTTCGTTAACCATAAATATCCTAATATAATAATCAATGCAACTATTGCAGCCACAATTAAACCTATTGGATTAGCTGCCAACGCTGCATTAAATACTGCTTGTCCAGCAGCTGCAAGTAATGTATAAACTTTATATGCCATCAAAGCTCCTATTACTGCCCAAATTATTGGTGCAAAAGGTTCTAATACTTGACAAAGCCAAGTAAACCCATCTATTAATAAATTAATTGCTTCTGCTGCTAATTGAATTCCAATACATAAATTATTGAAAAACTCCTCAAATTTAGGACTATTTATTATTTTGTTTATCTTTTCGATTATTGGTGTAAATGCTTGTGTTGCTTTATTTTTAATTAGTGTCCAATAATCCCCAAATGTTTTAGGCATTGTCTTGTATCGTCCTTCTATTTCTTCAGCAGCATTAAACATTGCATTTTTTATTATATCTGCAGTAATCGTTCCTTCTGATGACATTTCTTTTAATTCTCCGTTTTGTTTTTCCTGTATAATCTGCTATTGCTTGTGCTACTAATGGTGCATTTTCCATTACAGAACGGAATTCATCGCCTTGTAATTTTCCTGCTGCCATAGCTTGTGCTAACTGATATGTACCTGACTCTTGCTCTTGTGTTCCTGCTCCACCGACTTTAAAAGATTTATTAAGTAGCTCTGAGAACCTTATAATTTCATCATTATTATTGAAGGCATCTGGTGCTAATAATCCTAGTTTAGACACATTTGCTGCAGTTGTTGAATATGTACTCCTACTATCATTAGCAGATTGCATAATTTTATTTCTTAATTGTTCATCTGTCTGATTTCCATCATTAATCATTGATAATCTAGAATTTGTTAATATCGTTGTATCTATAGCATTAATTGCTACTTTTGCTGTTGCTAATGATAGTATTGTTTTTAATAATCCACTTACAGAAGATTTTGCTGTGTCTGCTTTATTCTTTATACTGTCAAAAGAACTTGTAATTTTGTTTGTAGTTGGTGCTTTTAGTTTATTCATTTTTTCATTAAATTTATCTGTAGCATAACTTGCTTTATTTATTTTCTTTTCAGCTGATATACTTGAATTTATAATTTTATTCATTGTTTTGGTATATTTGTCTTGAATAGAGAAAATTGTTTCAAATTTTTTACTCATGCAATTTGCCTCCTATTTCTTTATTTTGTCAGCTTCTTTCTTTTTAGCTTTACACCATAATTGAATAGAAGCATATATATAGGCTCTTTCTCTATCAGGTAATTTTAATAATTGATGTGGCAAAATATGCAGTTCTTGTAATGCATAATGTGCTAGGTTTGCTTCTGCATCTTTGCCATTTATTAGTTTTTTGCTTCTTCCACCAAATTATCCATAGAATTTTCTATAATTTCTTCTTCTGCAAATCCTGATATTTTAATTTGCAAATTTGCTAATTCATCTGCAGATAGCATTTTTTGTAATAAATCATATTCTCCTAATGCATTATAGCTTTCTTGCAATTTTGCATTTCTTAAGTCCGGAAAAATAACAGAACTTGTAATGAATTCTTCTTGATATGCTTCACTATTAAATTGTTCTTCTATTCTTCCTAATTTGTTTTTGATTTTCTTTGTGTGTTTTTTCCTTAAATTATTGCTTTCCTTTCCTGTTAGCTGTCTTAAAACCCATGGTATTACATTTCCTTCCTCATCTACGAACCTTTTACTAACTATCATTTCTATATCTTCAATTGGTTTTGCATTTCCTTTTAAAAATGCTTGAAAATTCATATTTTCTTCCATCTTCGTTTCCTCCTATTAACTTACAGATTTAAAATATTCTAATCCATCAATATCATCAAAAGTAAAGTCAGCTTCTTGAGTTAGTCCATCTTCACTTTCGACATCTAATTTACACGCTAGTAGTTTTGCTATTATTACGTGTCTTAAAACCACTTCTTGTCTACCTACATCGGACGTCGGATCATCATTATATGTTTGTATAGATATCTCAGGAGATTTACCTGATTTAATATAGTTTATTACTTCCTTTAATAAATCCGAGTTGTTGAAATACATCTCTATACTTCCTGACCCTTTTGCTCCTGCAACTTTATGCTTGACCATTCTATGTCCTAACATTTTTCTTTCAGATACAATTAACTCTATAAAGGCTTCTATTTTCTTTAATTCAAATAATTCTCTTGTTATTCCATTTATAGTAACAAATCCTTTACCTTCATTACTATTTAATGTATCCTCTACTTTCATTATATTTCCCATATATTATTGTACCTCCACATTCATATATATTTTTTCAACACTATCAACTGGCTGTATATCTATATTAATTAATACACTATCAATATTGTTTCCTTCTTTAACTGTAACATCTTCTTCAGAAAAATTTTGGAATGCTCCTCGATTTTGTTTTTCCTTTATATTATTAATAATAGATGCTCTTAAAATATTTCTTCCATCTGCATTATTATTTATTTTTCCTATATAATTATCTTCAAATATATGTTTTATATCACTTGCTAAACCATCTAATGCTCTAACTACTCTATTTTTTGAAAAGTCTGAATTCTTTTCTTCTGTAAAAGTTACTAATGAATTTATGTCTTGCTCAATTACTACATTTTCTTCTTTTCTTCGTGTAAAAACAATATTTCCATTTTTTAAAGCCTTTTCTGTGTCTATATTATTTAATCTGGGATTAGCATCTACTGCACCTTTATATTGTGTATATGTATTGCTTTGATTTATATCAGAAACAGAACTTAGTGCTGCGAAATATGCTACACATTGTGCATTTGTTAATTCTGTTCCATCTTCTAATATAACCCCATTTTTTATTGTTGTAATTTTTTCATAATCTGCTGGGTACTCTCCCATAACTGCTTTTACTCTAATACCTTCTTGGTCATTCATTCTTCTTATAAAAGATACAATTAATGCTTTTGTCGATTCTTCTGTACCACAATAAGCAATATAATTATAATCTTCTAATTCTAACGCTTCCAAAAATTTTGGATACGAAATTTCTTCGTTTGACTCCTCTGTAGTTCCATTTTCTAGATTTATTGTTGTGGTATTGGTAATTGCTCCTTCTCCCATTATTGTAATGTAATTGTTGTCTATAAATTCCTCGTAGTTACTTATTGTTTGACTATCTACTTTTACTCCTTTTAAATATGTAATAACATCATATTTAGTTGTATCCTCTACATTATTAGTAATAATAACTGATATCTCATTTCCTTTTGTTCCTGTATATACTGCAGATATTATTTTATCTTCCTCTACTGTTGCTGTTGCCTTTGTTCCATTATTTAATCTATAAACTAATATTTTATTAGTTTCTTTTAATATTTCTTTCAATAATAAAACTTTTTTATCATTTATGTTATATCCTAATTTATTGTATATATCTGTTTCATTTTCAATTTTAGTTATTGCCTGTTCTTTTCCAAAGTCTAAATTTAACGCAATAGCAACTACTCCATTTATATCATTTTCTGCCATTCTCAATTTATTGCTTTTAATATTTTGATATACTCCTGGTCTAATTTTATTTTGTTTATTAAAAATACCTCCTGCCATTATAAAATCTCCTTTCCTAATATTTTGTTTATCTCACTTTGTGTTTTAAAAAGTGAGTTTCCCCATTTACTTTTTAATATGTCTTTTTCAATTGGTTTCAAATTCATTAATTCAACTTGCTCTTTAATAAATTTTCTTTCGTTTTCCTTTTTCTCTTTTTTAGGCATCATTCTTCTCCTTTTCTGTGATTTTTTCAATATTTGAAAGTTTTGGTATTTCCTCAGTTGCTTTTTTTGTAAAAAATTGTATTTCAAAACTAAAGTGTAAGTCTTTACCCTGAATTTCTATTTCTTTGTTTTTTATTCTAAAATGTAACCCTTTGTAATCAATATAATCAAATCCTTCATTTAAAGTGTCTCTTACTTTATAAACTTTGTATCTTGCATCTTCTTCTTTAAAATCTTGAAAATAGATTGCTCTAAATTTTGTTTCATTATTGTATCTATTACCAATCATTTTCTTTATGTTTTCTTTTGTATAATCTATAAAAAAACAAGGCTCTTTATAACCCTGTTCTATACCTTCATCATAAATCTTAACTTTTGGTAATAAGTACTTTAATTCTTGTGCAATAGCTTTAATAATATCTTTCAGTATGATTTTTTTCATTTTATTTTATACTCCTGTATCAATATTTTAATTTATTTAGTTCTGTTGCTAACATTTTTAATAAATGTTTCTCTGCTATACCCGATGCTTTTTCTAACATAAATTTACCTTTAACATATTTCGTTTTTGCTCCCATTATTACACCAGTCTTTGCTTTAGGATCATATTTATATTCATTTCCAACCCATTCTCCTGGTACAAAATGTGGATTCATTCTATGACCATTATTAATATATCCTATATATTTTGAATTATTGTATAATTTTGCTATAAATTCGTTACCTATTTTCTTTGAATTTGTCGTTTGCCATTTTGCTTTTGCATCTCCTGAGACACTTGGTGTTAAATCCTTTGCATTAACTTCAGCTACTGACACAGCATCATTTAATGATTTTTCGGATATTTCATCAAAATATAATGGAAACTCTTTTAATTCTTTAATAAATTTATCCATCATTGCTTTATTTCTTCGTTCATTACTTCTAGCCATGCAGTATCACGCCCTCTCTTGAATTAGCACAGAAATTTCATAATGAGTTACATGAAAAGACGGTTCTCCTGCTAAAGCATTTATAATTTCTCCATCTTGTCTAGTAATAATTAATTTGTCTCCTTTTTTTAACTTTTGTGAAATGAATAAAACATAATTTCCCTTTATCTCTGTTGTATCATTTGTATTTTCTACTTTTGGATTTATGTTTGAACCATTTTTTATTGATAAAGCACATTTTGCATCTTTTAATATTTCTACTCTCTTTGCTTTTGTTAAATCTCCATCTTCAAATTCTTCATTTCTTAATACCGTTACAGTGTCAAAATATGTGGCTTCTAGTGCTTGCTTTTCCATTTCTATTAAATTATTAATATCAAGCATATCTACCACCTTCTTTTTCTTTTTAGTAGTCTAAATTTATATAACCTTTTTAGGTATTTATTAAGCAATAAATCCTCATCATATTCTATTGTACCTGTTTTATATGTAACTCCATTTATAGTAGTTTCATTGTTGTTTTCTGAGAATGATGTTTCTGTATCTCCCCTCTTAATGCTTTTTATTTTAACATTTGCGTTATTACTCTTTGTTTCTTGTTCTGTATCTACAGATAATTTGCTGATTTTTTTATCAAATCCATTCAAATACCAATAGTCTATTGTCATATCTACCCATATTGAATACATATCTTCAATTATATAATCTCGATTTGTAGTATTTAAAATAAGTTGTAAAGTTTCATATAAAGCATCATATAATCTTGTATTTATTTCCTCTTTGTCTGTTATATTGAATTCCCTTCTTAACCTCTCTACAACATCGTCAATATTAATTCTTGATTTTCGTTTTATCTTTTCTATAATAGACATAGTTACACAACCTTTCTACTCTTGAGGTTGTTCCTCTTCCTCATCATCTTCGCCAGTTCCTTCGCCTTCCTCATGTGAACTATTCGCTTTTTCTACCTCTTCTATTTTTGCAATAAGATTTTCCTTCTTCATGTTGTGTGCTCCTCTTATACCTAGTTCCTTTGCTTTTTCTCTTAACGCCTCTAATTCTTTATCGACTACATCTTTGCCATCATTATTTACTTGTGGCTTTTCTGGATTCTTTGGTGTAGTATTTCCTTGTAGTTTTTCTATTTTTCCATTTACTACTTCTAAATATTGTTCATTTTCTCTGTACTCTTCTTGTGTAATTGTTGCTGTTTCCCCTTTAAATTTCCATTGTCCTTGTAGCTTTATAGCTGGACCTTTTACTTTTACTTTTAACATAAAAAACCTCCTAAAATTTATTTTAGAGGGGATTTCTCCCCTCTTCTTATGCTAATTTTATTTCTGCTTGGAATATCTTATCAGCACATCCTAAACTTGGTAATGATGTTGCAACAGCCTTTATCCATGTAGATACTGGATCTGAACTTTCTTCATACATCGTAGCAAGAATTTTACCTACTGCCTCAATATCAATATCTGGTCTTGTAGAAAGTCTTACTTCCTCTGGTGTTGGTCCATAAATTGTCTTTCCTAAGGTTTCTCCTGGTATCATTGAAAAACTATCTTCTGGGAAAAATCTTTTTGTTTCAAATTTTCCATTCTTTAATTGTTTTCTATAAGTATCATCATTAGTATAGATTTTTGGTAGTCCTAAACTTTCTAAATAGTTGTTTAATTCTCCTGCTGTTGCTATTCTTTTTGCTCCATTTCCATATAATGCTGCTACTATATTGGGATGTCTTGTTAATTTTGCTAAAACAGTATTTGAAGTGATTATTCTACTTGGTTTTGTTCCTAGTTTATTGTACCATGCCATTATGTCAGATATTGGATCACTATCTGCTTTTGTCCAATCAACATTTGCTGCTTTGTGTTCTTCTGGTACACCATAGTCTAAAACTGCAGTCAAGTCATTTTCTGATAAAGTTACTGTTCCTTTTGATACAATTTCCATTCTCATTAATTCGATTCTTGCAATGATACTCATTACTAAGTTATCAACATCTGCATAAACTCTATTAATTAATTGCTTTTTCTCTACATTTGTTCTTGGATGTAATAATTTTATAATTTCCTCCTCTTTAAGTTGCATTTTTCTTTTAATTAATGCAAGTTCCATACTTCTTTCTTGTGCCTCTCTTGTACCAATTTCTGCCTCTGCATCAAAAGCATGTACACTTGCAATAACTGGTATATTACTTCCTTCTGATAATTCATCAAATTTTAACTCATCCCTTTTTTCTTCTGGGAATAATTCTGTACCCATGTATGTTGGGTACACTCTATCTTTTAAATAATCAATAATTCCTTTTTGGTCAAATATTTCTAATACTCCATCCATATTATTTTTTCTCCTTTACTTTTATATTTTTACATAAATTTAATTCCTGGCATTGTTGCTTTGTCTGCTTCGGCTACAACTGCTGGTAGTCTATCTTCTATTACATATCCCTCTACCATTACTGCTACTGGTTGTGGTCCATAAGTAACATCTGCATCATGGAAAGTTAAGCCTATTGCTTTTTCATTTTCCTTGTAAACTGTTCCTGCTGGTACAATCTTTTTACCTTCACTATTTACTTCTGCTCCTGTGTCATCAATTTGCTTTGTGAAATTTTGAAATTTTGCTGATTTTAAGAATTGTGGTTGTTCCACCTTTTTTCTTGTTACAAACATAATTTTTACCTCCTATTAATTAAAAAATTTACTTTCTGTTATTTCAGAACTTAACTTGTTTCTTTCTTTAGCAATGTTACTAGCATCGTTTGTTTCAGTTCCATCATTGTTATCTCCTTTGTCCCCTGGTTCAAACCCATTTAGTTTATTGCCAAAAAAATGAGGATTACTTTTTTGTAACCCTTCAAAACCTTCTTTTAACCCTGTAATATCTGTTTTTTCCTTGTTTAGTTGTAATTCATCTAATTTTAGAATAGCAGAAATTGCAAGTTTATTTTCTTCTGTATCAACAATTTTGAAATCTTTATAGTATTTATCTATAATGTTTTTCTTGATACCATCATCTTTTGTTTTTTCAATACTTGCTTCAAGTTCTTGTACTTTTTGGTTGTATTGTTCTTTTGTGATTGTTCCTTCTTGTAATTGTTTAATTATTTTGTCTTTGTCTTCTTTTTCTGTTTCTAATGCCTGTTTATCAGTTTCTAACTGTGCCTTATCTAATTTTAACCCTGCATTCTCATCTTGTAATGTTTTTAAATCTTTTCCATTCTCGCCCATTACAAAATTTATTTGTTCATCAGATAAGCCCTGTGCTTTTAAGTCGTCTGTTTTCATAAATGCTCCTTTCGTTTTATAATAATTCATCACAATAATATGATACTAGGCTTGTTAAGGAAGTTGCCATGCTCCCTATATCTTATTATTACTTCATTATCATAGTAGCAATTATTCAGGTCTACTACTTGACCAATTTTTTAATATAAAAATAGACACCTTTTTAAAGTGCCTAAAATTAATAACTATTTTATTAATTTAAGTTATGAGATCTTTTATCAATACTATTTATTGTCCTCATAGATATAATCGTATATCTTCTGCAATTCTAAAAATTCTGGTAATGGTTCATCATTATCGTCTATATGTGAAATCATTTCATCATTAAGTATATCTAGTAAATCTGATATATCTTCACATTCTTTATAGTTTATATTGTATTTGTCTAATACTTTTATTTGTTCATCTGATAAATTCATTTATTCTCCTTCTTTCTAATATAAGGGTTAGTTTGTATTAATTTTCCTGTCTTTTGATTTAATGTAACTTTATTATTTTTACCTTTTATTACAATACTTTTTTCTAATTCCTTAAACTCACTTGAATTCAATATTGTGTCTTTTATATCTTCAATTGATACACCGTTCCTTTTTTGCTCTACACTACCACACACTCTATCTACAAAGTGTTTAGAATATGAATTTACTATAATTCCATTTCTAGTCTTTAAACCTAGTAAATTTTGCCTGATACTATTGTTTATTTCTTTATATGTATTAAAGTCTACTAATGGAGATAAATCACCTTTTTCTATTGCTTTATTATAATAATTCTTTAGTCTGTAGTCACTTTTTATACCTTCCCATTGTTCTTTATTATTATACTTCATTTCTTGAAATTTATCAAATCTAACAGGCTCTATATATGTTTTTAATAATTCCTTATACCTTGCATATTGTTCTTTGTCTGACGAGTAATTTAGAAATTTCTTTCTTAATGTTTCTATTTCATTCTTGCTATAATTATTCTCTACATATTTTTTATACCATTCCTTATAATTCATATTTCCTATTTCTTCAGTTTCTCCTGTTTTTACATTTCTTGCTACTCTGTTTCTTATAATTCCTTCTATATGTGGTATTATTGTGCTTCTACAGTTAGGATGAAGAGGTGGACAATTAATTCCTACTACTAACTCATCAATATTGATTATTTCTCCGTCTTTTTCAGAACACATCTCAGAAGTTCTTAAATCTAATACTGCAACAAATTCATATTGTTTTATACCTTTTTCTTTGTAACTTTCAATACTTGCTTTATTGTTAATATAGTTTACCTCTGTTCTAATAAGCCTAACAGTATTTTTGTAATCACTTTCTAGTGCTTTGCTCATCTCTGCTACTAATTCTGATATACTATTACCTTGAATAAAATTTTTGTTTAAGCTATCTTTAAGTTTTTGCTTTAGATCTATTTGATTTCTCCATATTCTTTCAGAGTATGTAACACCAGACCAATTATATGTAAGAATATTGTCGACTGTTTTTTCATTTATTAATGAAAAATCTGTATGGATATTTTGATTTCTCTCTATACCATACAGATTTTTGTAATATGTATTTTCTAATGTTTCAAAAAATGTATTATTAATTTCTATATTTGTATTATTTTGTAGTTGCGATAAAATAATATCTATTTTATCCTGTAATGATTGTAGTCTTGTTATTCTTTGTTTTATACTGATATTAATTATCTTTTCTTTCAATTTACCTTCTACATCATTTTCTACCATTTTTTTATATTGTTTAAGTGTAGTTTTAAATTCTTTTAATTCATTATTATTTAACATTCTTTTTGCATCAGCTAATTTTACTTGATTATTTATAGCAAAGTCTTTATAGAATTTATCTATTTCTTTCTGTATATTTTCTTTTGCTGTATCATATTGTTCTTTCATTTCTGCAATGTGATACATTGTATTTCTAAAATTTTCATTTTCTATTAATAAAGCTCTTTGTTTCCAGTATTCTTTACTATTCATTGTCTTCTAGTCCTTTATTATTGATATTGTGCAAATTATTGAATGCTTGTAAATATTCATTTTCCTCTTGTTCCTCTTTTTTTATTTGTTTTTCTTCTTTGTCTAAGTCAGTAACAAAAGGATGCTTTGATCTTATTGTTCTATTACTAATAATACCTACAGAGTTTTTACAATTTTCAATTAATTCTTGTTCATTAACTGTCATTGTTTTATTAAAAGAAAAATCCAATTCTATATTCGAATAATCTTGTCCTGTTTTTATATATAGCCAATTATCTATAAAAAATTTAAAATACTCTAAACTTGCTTGAAATTCTGTTTCGATGTTACTACAGTCTAAATCTAAATCTGCATATAATTCTTGTATTGCTATGCCACTCTTTTGATTACCAAATCTATCACTTTGTGTATCTACTCCAAAACCTGCCTCATAAATATCTTTTCTTAATTGCTCTATAAATACTTTAAATGCTTCAATATCAATTTCTATCTTTTTTCTGTCATATTCTCCATCTCCATCAACAAAAACTGTATTTATAGTCTGTAGATTAGTTTGAAACCTTTCCTCATCATCTCCATAATTTTTTATTACATTTACACCATCTGGAGCTTCATAAATATTATCTGCTTTTCTGCTTGTTAATTCATTGTAGCAATCTACTAAACTTTTTAGATAATGTATTAATGATAATTCGTTACAATTGTATTTCCAATAAACATAAGGTATTTTCTTCCAAACCATTGGCACACCATTTAATATAAAATGACCAAATATTGATGTTCCCTCTTCGTCATATTTCAAAAATGCTTCTTTATGTTTTTCTGCTTCTTCCACATCTTCTATTAAATGATCACCATCTATAACATAGTATCTTATGCCTTCTAGATTAGAATATTCAATTTTTATAACCTCTTCTTTTCCCACTTCTGTATATTTTTCTAGTTTGTAAACCATTATAATTGCATCTAAGATTTCGTGTTCATCATCTGCCCATTCTGGAATAATTTTTGTAGCATATTTTAATTGTACTTTTAAATCACCTTTCTCATCTATATACACATACCACCAATTTAGTCCTTTGTTTACTGATTCAATTACAGTTCTCTTAAGTCTTTTATGCATTTTTTTGTTAAATATCTTACTTATTTCTTTTGAATACACTGGATTTTTATGTTCTTCATCTCTTTGTTGTATTGTTGGCTCTTGCTTTAATAAGAAACTAGCTTTTTGCATAACTAACTTGTAAATTATTGAATGTTCAAGTTTAAAATTTTTTGCATGTGTTGCAATTTTTTCTGTTCCATCTAGCTCAATATATTTTCTTTGTTTTTTTTGAATATCAGTATTATTTGCAAAGTATCTATCTCCTATTTTCATTTCTTTATATCTTGTAGATTCTTCAAACTCTTTTTTCTCTCTGTAGATAAACTCTGATAGCTTTATTCCATTTGTTGCATTTTTCTTTAACTCATAATCTATTCTTTCTAATTCTGTAATCATTTATTAACTCCTCCTTTGTAGAAGTAGACTCCTTTTTTCTTTATAGGGAATAATGTTTGTAACAAATAACGTAGTGCATCAAGTGCATGGTCATTTAATTTAATTGGTTTATCTTCTCCCTTTTCTTGTGCTTTCATATCCCATATATAGCTTGCAAATTCTCTTATAAGTTCTGGGCAATTTTCCTCAACGATGTGAATTCTGTTTTGATCTAAAAAAGATAGTACCAAATTGATACCATCTATAACAGCATTATCTGCTTCTTTTACTTTTATATCATGTTGTTTGAATAGGTTTATCAAAGATGTTGCACTTGGATCTATTATAGTTTTCTTAATATCTAGATCACCTATGAATTTTAGATAATCCTTTAAAAAGATTATGTCTGTTTTTAATTTCTGTTTTTTCTTCTTTTCACTTATACCTTTATTGTAATATTCTTTCAAAATCCAAATATGTGGTTTTTTATTTACCATTTTTATTCCACAAAGTAGGAAAACTTGTGGATTTGTAATACCATAATCACTTGTAACATAATAATAATCAAATTTGCTAGGTATATCTTCTTTGTTTATACAATGTCTTTCTTTATCAAAATTATGATATATAATTCCTTCTGCAAGTACCCATAAGCCCAAAATAAAACGTTGGTAGAATACACCAACGAACATTTTTTTATATCTATTTTTTGTTTCCTCATCCAAACTTGGATTATCATCCATTGTAAAATGCAGATGTAAAATATTTTTTTCTTTGGCTTTGTCGATCCATTCTACTTTAAACCAATGATTTGGTCCGCTCTGGATTACAGTTAAACCAATACTTTGAACCTTTTACAGAACATCTTGCAAGTGCTTGATTTACAAAAGATTGTGGCATTAATGCAACCTCATCTAAGAATACCCCTGCTGCAGTAATACCTTGTACTAAGTCTTGTGATCTTTCATCTTTACCTCCAAAAATATAGAAATAGTTAATTACTTCACCTTTTGAGATTTCACAAAGGTTATCTGATCTTCTGTCTTTAATTTTATATCCTTGTGCTCTTAACATTAGCTTTAACCAAAAAAGAACATTCCTTCTAAATGCTCCTACTGTTTTTCCTGCTAATATAAAATTTTGTCCGTTAAAGTTTGCCATTGCCCATAATGCAAAAGATAATGACATACACAATGTTTTGCCTGCTCTGATACTTCCATCTGCTATAATTCCATTTTTGTTTTTTACTGGACTATTGTCAGTCCACCACGTTAATATTTTCTTTTGTTTTAAGCTAAAAGGCTTGAACTTGAATAATGTTCCATTTTTAATTTTCTTTTTTAAAGTAATAGCATTTTGCATTACTTTATTTCGTAGATTAGAAATTCTCTCATCAATATTTTTATTATCAGTCGTCGTCATAATCGCTCCATGTACTTTCTGTTGTTTCGTTTAATGCTTTAATAAAGCTATCATCTTTTAAATCTTCTGTATTTGTGCTATCTTCTCTTGCTGCTTCCATTTCTAATCTAATTATATCTAATTCAAGTCTTCTATCATCTGTTTCCATTTTGTGTAATGTATCTAAGCATTTTCTTTTAGAGTCCTGTATTCTTGTAAGTGCATCTTCTAATTTTTGTAATGGTGTAATTACATTTATTGCTTCTGTAACTGTTTCTGTTTCGTTTGAACTATTGGAATTGTATTGCCTTTTTACAATTCTTTCTATGTTCATGTCTTTTTCTTTGTTTTGGATTGATGTAATTCGTTTTGAAATACGAAACTGACGAACACATAACATCTTGTACTCTTTTTCTATACAAGTTCTTTTATCTTCTATTACTAAACTGCCATATATTTGTTGTTCTTCATCTGTTAACATTAGTTTTTCGTATTCTCCAGTTGTAACTGCATTTTTGTTTCCTTCTACTGCTCCTGATCCTCCACTATTTCCTACTGCATTTTGATTTCCTATGTGTGTTACACTTAGATTGCTCTGTCTTTTCCATTTCTGTTTTTTTACAAGGTAAGCGACCTCATTATATTTAACTTTATATTGCTTTGCTATTTGTTTGTAGGTCATTCCCTTCATGTAATCTTTTTCAATTTCGGAAATTTTGTTACGATTTTCAATCACATCATATGACACCTACCTTTTTTCTAATGTAGCCTTTTTATTAGTTAAGTTCTCCCACCTTTTCACAATAACATCACAATATTTTGGATCTAGTTCCATTGTATAGCAAATTCTTTTAGTTTGTTCTGCTGCAATTAGTGTCGAGCCACTGCCCCCAAATAAATCTAATATCAAATCATTTTCTTTGCTACTATTTTTTATTGCCCTAACAGATAAATCTACTGGTTTTTGGGTAGGATGTATATATTCTTTATCTCTATTTATTTCCCACAAATCTGTTTCGTTTGTTATATTTTCTTTTATGAATCCATCAAAAAGAATAAATTCGTGCTGATGTCTATATCCTTTTCCTAATCCAAAATTATTTTTCGCCCACACTATACAAGCTTTTGGTTTTAATCTTAATTGCAATATACTATAAAAGCACCAATTGCAACAAATATAATAAGCTTTTGGTTTTATTATATTAATTGCTATATCTAAAAATTTATTTATAAAAATATTAAATTCATTTTCACTTAAATTATCATTCTCTATAATCTCAAAATTTCCACTTCTGCCATTAAATGACATATTATAAGGTGGATCTGTAAAGAGCATATCTACCTGTTGTTCATTAAGAAGATGCATAACATCTTCTTTTTGCGTGCTATCCCCACACATAAGTCTATGTTTTCCTAATACCCAAATATCCCCTTGCTTTGTTATTGGTTCTTCTATTTCATTTAACGTTTCATCTAGATTAAATTCATCTTCCTTTGAACCTGTTATATCCTTTAGAATATAACCTACTTCATCAAAACTAAAGCCTGTCATATCCATATCAATATCTGTTTCTTTTAGTTCTGAAAGCAACTCTTCCAACTTCGTATTGTCCCACTCACCTGTTATTTTGTTTAATGCTATATTTAAGGCTTTTTCTTTATCCTTATCCAAATTAACAATATTACATTCTATTTCTGTATATCCTAATTCTTTCAATACTTTTAACCTTTGATGTCCACCAATAACAGTCATATCTGAATTAACTATTACAGGTGCTACATATCCAAATTCAACAAGACTTTTTTTGATTTTTTGATATTCTTTATCTTCTGGTTTTAAGTCTCTTCTTGGATTGTATTTTGCTGGTTTTAGTTTTTTTATGTTTATTTGTTGAATATTCATTTCTATACTCCTTAAAACAACTTGCCTCATATTTGCAGTTTTTACATTCTTTTAACATGCATCTAGCCAAATTCATACGCATAACCTCTTTTGTTAATATTGGTTGCAGAAGTAGGATTCGAACCTACATATTACAGCCCTGTGTGCTAGCTGCTTTACCTATTAAGCTATTCTGCAATATAAAAAGCCCATCTTTTTAGGTGGACTTAAATACAAAGGGATAAGAAAAAATAAATTTACACACTAACATTATACTTTCTTTTAATTGTACTTTCAAGGACAACTTTAGGACATACTTATACCATCTGCTCCAAAAATAAGTGGTGCAAGTTCTTCTGTAGCCTTCTTTCTGTCTCTATTGACAGTTTTAGTGCTAATAAATAAATCTTGTGCAATTTCTTCAAAAGTTTCTATTTCATCATTTATATACAATCTTTTTATTACATCTACTCTTCTTTTTAGTTCTGAATTCTTACTATTTTCAGCTTTGTATTTATAAAAATCAATACAAGTATCTATATGATTAATAATTATCAGGGTTCTTTCTTTTGCTCTTAAAATACTTTGAACAATTGTTGCATCATCATCTACATCATACATTTTATCAAATATTTCTATAACGCTAAGTTCTTCTTGTGCACCTTCTTTTACACTATTTAATTCTTCATATATCGCATTTTTACAATGTTCTTTGAAATTTCTATAATTTTTTAATAGTAGTCCTGTATTTCTTAATCTACTATCATACTTTGTTTTTAAATTGCCCTTTTTCTTCCTGTCGTACTCTAACATTGCCTTTTTTACCCCTTCATTTACTCCTGCAGTAATAGAATTTTGTATAACTGATAATAAATTTGAATCTACCTCTATTTTCTTTTCACTCATAATACACAAACACTCCTTCTTTAGTTACTTATAGTTGATAAAAAATAATATATGACGAATTTAATTTGTATATTTCTCCATTTCTTTCTCTGATTTTTAGCACTTTATTATTTTGTATCGATTTATCTAATTGCCTTTCATTCTTTATTTTTAAAATTTCTATATCTGTGAATGTTAGTTCATCATCCATAGTAACAATACTTTTTAATTTCATAAATAATCCTTTTACTTTTCATCTATAATTATAGTCCCTGTTGTATAATAAACTACATGTCTTTTTCCATCTTCATCATCAAACTTAATTCTTTCAGCATTATACTCAACATCAAATTTTCCTTCATACTTAGCAATTTCTTTTCCATTTATATCATAAACTGTTACTGTTCTTGTAATTCCTCCTGATGTATTGCTTTTCCAGTCTTTTATTGCTCTTTTTCCACTTTCTGTACTATTATAGTACCAAACTGTACCCCCTATTGTTCCTATTAGTAATACAATCATTATACATACTGTAATAATTAATCCTACAATATGGTCAGATTCATATAATACCAATGCAACAGTTCCTCCAATACCTAAAATCGCTAATATAACTAAAATAATTACACCTATCATTTTACTTTCCTCCTAATATTAGCTCTAATTTATTTTCAATATTTTTGAATACTGTCATAAAACTATCTTGACTTGAAAAGAAATTTACACTCATTTGCACTATTGTGTTTTTTAATCCTTCTATTTGTTCTTTATATTGCTTTTGTAATGTTCTTATAGTAAATTCATGTTGTTGTTTTAGCTCCTTATTTTCTCTTCTTAGTTTGCAGAATTCATCAAATCTTACTTCTTCTAACTTAGAAATGTTTACTTCTTCAAGTAAGTCTGCTGCATCTAAATCATAAATAAATCTGCCTTTTTTCTCTATATATCCTACCCATTCTTGATCTGCTGCATCTTGATACAATCTTGTTTTTATAAGTCTATCATCTTTGTTAATTTCAATAGTTTCAAAATATGTCCATCCTGTATTTGTATCTTTCATCACTCTCTTTGAGTAATTTCCTTGTTTGTCTTTTTCATATCCAAATTGTTCTAATTCCTTTAAATCTTTTTCAAATTTAATTCTATACATTTTTATTTACCTCCATTTTTTATAATTGCATCCAGCATTCTTTGTCAATCTGTTCAGTTTTTTAGTTTTATAACTTCCATTTTTCAAAATATTTACTATTATATTCTTGTTGTAGCTGTGTGGCTGTTTTATTTAATGCTTCATCCAAATTTGTATTAACACTAAATTGGCTTGCTATTTGCTTTGCAATTTCATCTAAATTTATTGGTATCTTAGTATTTACATCAATGCCAATTTGAGAAATCTTTTCTTTTCTTACTGCATCTGCCATTGCTTTTGGTATTGTTTGTGTTTTAAAATATGCTACAGATAATTCTACAAATCTAATATTTTTTACCTTTTCAAGTTCAATATTCTTATCTGATATTTTAAATGTTTTGATTGTATATATATTGCAATTTGCCATACTTCTTATTATTTTGCTTATATCCTCATTATTTCGACATGGATTTTCCTTACTTCCTAACTGCATAGTTAACCTCCTCTAGATACAATCCACGGTCTAAAAAGCTACACCAATCTGCAATATCAGAAAATGTAATTGAATATGTATTTCCCTTTCTTCTATATCCTTCCAGTACACGCCATTTCTTTTCTCTACTATCCCACACAGGTTGTCCTATATATTTGTCTAATTCTGTCCATTCTATTGCTTATGGTTTATTTTCTTGTTCCTCTCCACTGTCAACTTTTTTAGGATTTTTTACTTGTTTTGTCATCATCCATTCCTCCTATTTTCTTTTTCTAAATATTTCAAAATAGCCTTTTCTACTACAGCTAACGCTTCATAGTTGTTTATATATCTTCCTTTATGTCTATTCGGCATTTCACTTCTTATTATTCTTATTCTGTGATTATATCTACTTTTATATATTTCTGCTAATTTGTATTTGTTTAGTCCTTGTCTCCATAAAGAAATTATTTCTTTTTCTATCATTGCTGCACCCCTTTAGATGTAGTATGTTCTATTTTGTTAATTTTCTTTCTTAATATGGACAATAATTAAATTTAAACTTATGTCCACACTTTTCACATTCACAGATATAATCTGTTTCAAAATCTATATTATATTCATCATGAACATATCCACATTTGGGACAATTTACATGTATATTAGTTTCTGTATATTCTTCTATATCATCTTCTTGTAGTTCTATTTCTTCTGTATCTTCCATTATATTTCCTCCTTTTCTTTATCTAATAGTTCTTGTATAATAGTTATTTGACATTTTAATATAAATGCTTTTGTACTATTTTTATCTATTGCATCTTTATATTCTTTTTCTAATTTTTCTTTCTTATCTTCTATCTCTTTTATTAAACTATCATACTTATTTGCTTTAGATTGTAAATCTAATATTTCGTTATACTTTATACATCTATGTTTACACATGTTATTTTTAAATTCTTCACTATCTTTCAAAATTTCTAACTTCTCAATTAATCTCTGCTTATCTGCTTTTAGTTCTTTATGTTCTGTTTCTAGTTGATCTATGCTGTCTATTAATATTTTAATGGCATTTGCTTTTTTAGGTAATATGTCTTTTGTAAATTCTGTTGTTGCTTTTCTAAAATCTCTTATTATTTCATATCCTTCATTTTTAGCTTTTTCTATTTCTTCTTTACTTAGCATTAATTGCTCTCCTCCAAACTATCTATAAGTTCTTCTTTTAAATAATCTTTTCTATATTTGTAATCCGTAATCAATTCAACCCAACTTTCAACTCTAAATTTTATATATTTACTTGTTGTTTTTCTTTCCTTTTCTACATTCGCAAATATTGTTATTTCATAATACGTTTTATTATTTCTTATACCCCAATAAAATTTTATGAATGTTGTCCTGAATACATCTTTTAGTAATTGTTTTATTATCATTTCTATTAATATTTTATTTAGCATTTTGTACCTCTTTTCTGTTTTCTTTTTGGTTTTGTAACCTCTAAATAATAGCTATGTTGATATATCTTTATTGCTTCTTTTCGTTCCTCTTCTGTTTTTGGTTTTCTTTTGGTTTTTATTTTTCTAATACCCCACTGTCTTGGAACTTCATATTTTATATACTCATTC
>CAOKMR010000021.1 GCA_948469815.1 uncultured Clostridiaceae bacterium
CTGTTTGGTCTTTTCCTTCTGGCATGTCTTCCCAAACATATCCTGCTAAATCCATCTCCTGTTTTCCATCTGGTGGTGGATCATCTCCTGGTGGCGGATCTATTGTTTCTGGTGGAACTATTGGTACTGATAATGTTACTTTTTGAGTTTCGTAATTTACTGTTCCTTCAAATCTACGCATACTCTGATATTTAGTAGACATTTCTTCAAATGTTAATGTTCCTTTTACTTCTCCCTTTTTTTCTGTTTTGTCTACCTTTGATTCTTTACCACAAGAATCACAACTTGAGTCATGTGACCAATTTCCTGAACCATAATAAGGACAAGTTGATTGATGTCTATATAAATATATTTCTCGAGTCTCTACACCAACTTCTTCCCAATTATATTTTGCTTTATAAGCTTTTACCTTTACATCTTCTTTATATGTTTCAACAGTATCAATATATTTTATTTCAACATCTATATTTAACTCTGTTATAGTATCGCTATAAGGAAATTTTACATAAAAATCTTTTCCATTTGGTATTTCATTATATACCATTGTACCATCACTACTAGTTATTTTCGCTTCCGCTACATCCTTATCATTTTGATCTTTTAATGAATAACCTACTAATTCACTAAAAATTATTTCACAGTCTTCATCATAAAATTTTGCATTATTATAAGTTACTTTAAATGGCCCTACAATATAATTTTTTCCACTAATATTTACTTTTGCTCTTTCTCTATCTGTTTGCACATTTGCTTTATTGTTTTCTAGCCATGTAGTAGCATAGTATTCTGCTGCTTGAACTAATGCTGTATATTCTCCTGCAGCACTTGTTTCATCTTCTGGTAAGTATTCTGGATATTTATTTAAAAAATCCCATAATGAACTTTGTACATATTTTGATGGATTTTTACAAAATTCATCTGCAAATGCATAAAATGCTGCTTCCAATGTATCTTTTACTTCTTTTTTATCTTCAAATGTTAAATCTAAAACTACATTGTTAGTTTGGATATCTTTATTTTTGTCATTTTTAAAATTATCCATGTCTGTATTCCATTGATCTACATCTAACCAGTCTAAAGACTTTTTTGCTGGATTATCAATTGGCTCCCTTAAAAGCTTTGTTGTTAATTTATATCCATGATTTCTACAATAATAATCTCCGTGATCTTTTACTGATATCCAACCACCTGGTGAGTTATCTGTATCAGCGTCTTCATCTTCATCTTCATCTTCACCATTATCTTTAGTGCTATTCCATTTTATGTCTGCTTTAGTAAAATATTTCCCTACTTTTGCATCTACACTATTAGTCAATATTAGTAAAATTAACATTATAAATATAGAACCGACTAAAATCTTATTTATTTTATTTTTCATTTTTATACCTCCTTTCCTATATTTTGTTTATTACCTTTTTATTTAATATATATATTCCTACAGCCATAACACTTGCAAATATTATTGCAAAACCTATATATAAAACTACACCTGTTTTTGGTCCAACTATGAAATCTGCTTGTCCTAAATCGTTTTCATTTTGTGCTTTATTTCCTGGAGTAGAATTATAATCTTTTAATCCAGCATCATTATATGCTTCATAAATTTCTGCTGTATTGTTTGTTAATCCTGTATTGTTTTCTGTTACTTGTTTTGTTAATACTAATTTTAGTGTTGTACTTTCGCCTGGTTGTAATATTTTATTTGCTAAGCTAGAGTTGTATATGTTTCCATCTGTTCCTAAGTACCAGTCTGCATTTGTTTCAGAATTGAATTTTAAGTCTGTATCTGATAGATAATCTACAATTCTACTTGCATATCCAGGTATTGCTCCATTATTTGTTACTGTAATTGCATATTCTACTGTAACAGTTGATCCTGATAAATATTTTGATGGAATTTCTACTTTTTGTAACTTAGAATTTTTATATTCATTTGTTGTTGTTTCTTTAGATGTCTTTACTGTTATTTTTGATATCGTTTTTGTTAAACTTAAATCGAATTTTGGATTAACAGTTAACCCTAAGTCTATATTGTATACATTTGATGTTAAATTAATTACATTTGTTGCTGCACATGGTGTTTGTGTACCTTCTATATTTACTTTCATTGTTACTGCATCATTATTTTTTGTTGCATCTTCTGCACCATATGATGTTACATCATAGTTTCCCATATCATATAAGAATGCTACTATATAATTTCCAGCTTGTAAGTTATTGAAGCTATATTCACCTTTTTGATCTGTAATACTTGAATCTATAGTTTGTCCTTTCTCATTTATTAGTATTACTGGTATTTGTGGTAATAGTTTTTCATCTAATTCTCTTATACCATTTGAATTTTCATCTAACCATGCAAGACCTGAAATTGAATTAGTTTCTATTACTTTATCATTATCATCTATTATATATGCCTTTTTCATAACTTTATGTTGTATAGTTGAACTTGTAAGCTTTTCTAAATTGTTTGCTTGTACTTCAAATTTATTTGAAACTGTTTTTTCTTTTTCGTTTTCGTCTAATTCTTCTGCTCTTGCTGTTAGCTCTATTATTAAAGTTGAATTTTCTGGAATGTCTTTTTTAAAGCTGTATGTTTTTCCCGAAATTTCAAATATATTTGTTTTATCTCCTAAAGTATATTTCACTTTTTGTAAAGATAAACCATCTGAAAGATAATCTGTGACTTCTGCATTATATACTGTACTTTTTCCTACATTTTTTACTAAAATTGTATATACTATTTCATCGCCTTCTACCATATTTCCTGATGTATTATTGCTTGAATGTGATATTTCTAATTTAGGTTTTCCTACATTAATAGTTTCTGTGTTACTTTCTCTTACTTCATTCATTCCATCACACTTACCTGATACTTTTAATGGAATTGTTTTATCTTCTTTAATTTCATCTATCTCGAATGTTACTGCTAAATCTTCTCTACTAGTAAATTTATCTATAGACCAAGTAATTGTTCCTCCATTTATTTTTTCACTTATTACATCTTTATTAAAATTACTTGATACATATTTTAGACCACTTGGTATTTCACAGTTAATCTGTAAATTACTAATATCTTCTTTTCCTAATTTATTTATATATAAAAAGTATGTAATTTTCTTTCCTGGTTCATAAGTTGTAGCATCACCTATGTTCAGTTCTAAATCGAAATATCCTTCTATTTTTTCGTGTACTATTTTGTTTGCTCTAAACTTTATCTCTTCATTTTCATCATGTGCTAATACTGCTGCTTCTACTTCTACTGTTTTTTCATTTTCAGTTTTGCTTCCTACTGTTAATAAAAATTTCTTTCTTGCACTTTCTCCTGCTTTTAAACTTTTTATTGTATATCTAAAAATTTCTACTGTTGTGTCAGTCTCATATATTTTTCCTGAGCTATCCATCTCTATTGTAGTATAATATGTCCCTTCTGGAATTGGTACTTCTACTACCATATCCCTTACTTCTGTATTTCCTATATTTACTACGTTTACTTCATATTCTATTATTTGTCCTTCTTTTACTTTTTCTTCATTTGGAACATTTGCTGATAGTTCAACTTTTAGTTCAGGACCTTTTCCTGTTGATAATCCTACTATTGGTGCTGTTGTTGTTTCTGATACTCCTTGTAATGCTCCATCTAAGTTTGTATGTGAAACTTGATATTCACTATATGTACTTTCGTCTCTTGATAATCCTTCTGGAATTTCTATATTATAGTTAAATACTAGTTTGTCTCCTTTTTGTATTTGGTCTTGTACTTGTATTAAATATGATTTTACAGTTTCTAGGTTTTGTACATTTTCTGTCCACCCATTGTTACTATTGTTTAAATCTTTTGTAGCGTTTTCATTTGCACTATAATATATTTTTAATTTTTCGTTTTCTACTCCCTCAACTGCTTTTATTGTACTTACCATCTCTGCTGTAAATGTACTTCCTAAGTCTGCATTTGTTGATAATGATTTATTTCCTTCTGATGGTGTTCTTCCTAATATTGCTACATCTCCACATGTATAGTCATTATTATTTATTACTGTTATTGTTTCTGTTGCTATTCTTGATTTTGCTGCTACATCTATTTTTCCTATTTGTTCTTCTCCACTCATTGATGTTAGTTCTTCTTGCTTATTATTGTATCCTGATATACTGTTTAGTGTAATTATTCCTGTTGGAGCCATATATGTTATATCTGAACTTGTTTCAACTATTTCTTGGTTATTATTTGTAACTTTTACATTAACTTTTTCTGTGATACTTGGTGCTGTTTTATCTACTTTTATATTTGATACTATTATTAATGTTGTTCCCTCAACTGATAGTATATCATTGAATTTTGTTTGTTCTCCTTCAAGTATTATTCTAATTACTTTGTTTCCTTTTTCGTTTACTTTTATGTCTCCTACTTTTGCTTGTAGTTCTTCATTGTATAATATATTTATCGTTTTTACATTTATTTCTTCTATATATGATGGTAGTTCTATTTCTATTACTGGATTTTTAAATAATTGGTTTGTATTATTGTTTGTTTGTAATGATACTCTCATTTCTACATTTTCATTTTCTATTACTGTTGATAGGTTACTATTGTTTATTGTGCTTGATATTTGTAATGTAGGTTGTACTAGTGACATTTCTGTTGTTGCTTCTTGTTCTATTGATTTAGCCTTTCCTGTTATTGATGTAGTTAGTTTATTTATACTCTTTATTGTTTCTTCATTATATTCTAATGGTTTTATATATTTGTCTGTTTCTATTGTTAATATTCCTTCTGTTTTTGGTTCACTTGTTAATATTGTTATGTTTGAAAACTCATTTTCAAATATATATGATGTCTTGTCTTTATTTAAAGTTTCAATTTTTTCTCCTTCTGAGATAATATCTATTGTTCCGTCTTCACCTAATATTTTTACTAGGTTTTCTCTATTTATTTCTATTTGCTTATAATATGTTGTTGCCAAATAGTTTTGTCCTGCTTCATTTGTATAATATTCTTTATTTTTATTTATCTCTATATTATTTATTGTAGGGTGATATCCAATATTTACTCTTATTTCTTGTCTATATTCTGTATTTGCTGCATTTGCAACTTGCATGTATCCTTTAGATATTTCTTTTTGTTTATTGCTTATTTCATATGATATAACATTGTTTGATGGTTCTGGTAATGTTAGTTCTCCACTTATCTCTTTATCTACTTGTTTTTCTTCATTGTTATATAATGATAGTCTTGATGCTATTGTTAGTTCTATTTTGTTTTCTTGAGAAGTAAGAGGTGTATTTTGAGAGGTGTGTTTTGTATTAGTATTATCAGAGTTTTGGTCTGTGTCAGTATTAGACTCTTTGTCTAAATCATAGATTAGGTTTATTATGTATTCGTCTGTTGTATCTTTTATCCATGTAACTTTGTTGTTTTCATCTGGTTCGTTTAATACTTTTAACGAAATTATTCCATCTGAATATTTATAGTTGTTTTCATTAAAGTATGTTCCATTATCTCCATTTGTTGCTTTTGTGCTTGATGATGTTACACTTACTTTTTCTGGTTTATTTCCAAATAGTTCTGGTACTTGTATACCTATCTGTGTTGATTTTACTGGTAATAAATTATTTACTACTTTTGATGATACTACTAGTTGGATTAATGCCTTTTTCTTTTCATCTTCTTCAAATGTTACATATTTAGAAATTTTTGCATTAAGGTTACTTTCTGCTTCTTCTGATAATGCTAAATTTACTATTATTGTTTTTTGTGATTTTATCTCTTTTGCAGAGTTGTTTACAAATGTTCCTTCTAATTTTATTTCGGCATCTTTTGAGAAATTGTTTAAATCAAATTTTTTGTCTTTTATTATTTCGATTTGTAATTCTATTTCTCTTTTTTCTCCTTTATTTATTTGATTTAGTGTTACTGTATTATTTTTTGTATCAATGTTTTGAACTCCTTTTGGTAGTTCTTGTCCTTCTACAAGTTTGAAGTTCGCATTGTTTATTGATATTCTTGCATCTTTTAAATATCCACTTGTTACAGACACACTTAAAAATAGCTTTAATTCATTGTTATTCATTTCTGTTACTTTGGTGTGAGTTTTTTGCCCTTCGTTAGAAATGAAGTATGCATCAAAGCTTACATTTGTTTTATTTATATTCGTTTCTTGCGCTTCATATTTTACATTTTCTGCATATACTGCTAAAAAAAGAAAATGTGCGAATGTTAGTGTTATTATTAGCATAATGGCAAGTGCTTTTCTAAATATTTTTTTATTCATATTGGTTTTCCTCCCATTTATATATAATTCCATATAATAACATTATACCGCATTTTATGAGTGTTTTCAAGTTATTTCCATATTTTTTTAAGTTTTTATGTTAATTTTTTTATCATTTCTATTTTTTCTCTTACGCTTTTACATATATCGACATTTTTCTTGTTTTATTAAATTTTTATAACACTTTTATTATGTTTTTGTAATATTTACTTGTTTTTTCAGTTTGTTCTTAGGGATTCTTACAATGTGTAAGGATGGCAAGAAGCTGATAAAATTTTAAGGTTGTTAACACTTTTTCGTGTTAACAACCTTAAAATAATTCGGATTCTTTATTCTCCTCTTCCTTCTGGTAAGGCATTGTCTACCATAACAATTCTTATTCTGAATACTGAAGTCATTACTTTTCCTATTTTGGTTTGCTTAAATTTCTGCCATAAAGTTTTTTTAGCTTGTACTTGTGTTTCTTCTATGTATTGCGCCTCTTCTTCTGTCTGTCCATTTACTCCTATTGTTTGTACATTTTGATTTATTGCCATTTCTTCTTTAACTTCTTGGGCATTTTGCGTTACTGTTGTTGTTATTTCTGGCGCTGGTATTTCTTTTAATGCTTCTGCTACTTCTAAACCTATATAGCTTAATGCTTTTGACCTATCTTCAATTCTTTCCATATCTATTTCTATATGAAGATTTGTTTCTAGGTTATTTATTCTGGCTTTTATTAGTCTAACTGCTGCATTGTATTCATCTGTATTTTTATCTACTGATGTTCCTATTATTTTTAATGCTCCAATTATATCGTCCCCAAATTGTCCTTCTGATTTTTGAACATATTCTTTCCAATTTTGTGCATCTTCTTCTACATTTTTTAATAAATCTTTTAAGCTAGTTGAAGCCATAATATTTGTTTCTCTTTGACGTATTAATTCTTCTATTTGTTTTGTATTTTCTTCAAATTGATTTGTGGCATATTCTACTAGCCCATAAGCAGCACTATATACTGATTCTGGAAAAGTCTTTTTATTTGGATATTCAACTAAATACATTTTAATTGATTCTATTAAATCTTTAAAATATGTATCATCATCTAATTGGATGATAGTTTTTTTACTTGTTGGGTCTATTAGTTTTTGTATTTTCCCTATGTTAGATAATATTTTTTCTTCAGTTATCACCATTTTTACGTTTACTATGCCAGACTTTTTCTTATTCCAAAACATTGTAAACATACCTCCTTTGTCTTTCTTCCGTAATATAATTTGATTATACAACATTTTTTTCAATACTACAATAGCAAAAATATTATTTTTTTGTAATATTTTTGTAATATTGTTGTAATATCTGTTGTTTTATGTCGTTTTTTGTTATATTTTTTATTTTTTTAATAGTATTTTTTTTATTTCTTCGTGTCGCTTAATCTTTGCAGTTGTAGTCTTTACAAGTTCTTGTGTTGTTACATCTATTTCTCTTATATACTTGTACGTTGGTATTGTTTTGTTTATTTCTTTTATTTTGGTATTTAAAAATTTTTTTATATTTTCTTCACCAGTAATTTTATACATTTCTTCCATTATTTCTGCATCATATACAATTTTTGCACATACTTTTGGATTTTTTTCATCTTCGTTTTCTGGTTTCCCATAAACAAATGATTCTTTTACTCCTTCTATTCTATTTATTAAATTTTCTAGTTCTTCTGGAAATACGTTTTTTCCATTTTTTAATACTATTACGCTTTTCTTTCTTCCAACAATGAAAATAAATCCATCTTTATCAATCTTAGCTAGGTCACCTGTATAAAACCATCCATCTCTTAATGCTTTTTTTGTGGCTTCTTCATTTTCATAATATCCTAGCATTACATTTGGTCCTTTGACTATTAACTCTCCAATTCCGTTTTCATCTGGTTTTGATATTTTTGCTTCAACACTTGGACATACTTTTCCAATTGACCCTAGCCTATAATCAAAGTCTGAACCTGCTGCAATAACAGGAGATGTTTCTGTTAGTCCATACCCTTGGGCAATTCTTATTCCTAATTGATTATATCCTTTTTCAATTTCTGGATCCATTGCAGCTGCACCACTAATAAATAGTCTTACTTGTCCTCCTAGTTTGTCATGTATCTCTTTAAATATCTTTTTTCTAATGTCTATATGTATTTTTAATAATCCTTCACTAATTTTTATTCCTTTTTTTACTGTTTCTAATTTTCCTTGCTTTTCTATTGCTTTTATAAGTCTTTTATACATGCTTTCAAATAGTATTGGTACTGATACCATTACACTAATATGATATTCTTGCAAGTTTTCTTGAATATGTTTGATTCCATCACAGTATGCCACACATGTTCCTTTATATAATGGATATAAAAAACCTGTTGTGCATTCAAATACATGATGTAATGGTAAAAATGATAGCATTGTATCTTTTTCATGAATTTCTAGAATTGATGCTATGTCCATTAAATTTGAACATATATTTTTATGTGATAACATAACAGCTTTGGACATAGCAGTTGTTCCTGATGTGAATAACATTATTCCCATGGATTTTGCATTTATCTTAGCTTCTATAAATTCTTTCATTCCTTCTTCTACTAATTTTTTTCCTTTTTTTAGTAATGCCTTTTCTGAGTAGATACCATCAGTATGTTCTTTTAAGTCCATTGAAATAAGGTGTTTTAATTTTCCTACTCCTTTTTCTTTTATTTTTTTTACTGTATTTGTGTATTTATCTGAAAAAACTATTGCTTCTACTCCAGAACGAATTATTAGGTTTTCTATTTCATTGTCTGGTAATGATTTATCTAGTGGTACTATTATTCCAGTACCACATGTAACAGCTAAATATGTTAGTCCCCATTCATATCTATTTTCACTTATTACTGCTATTCTTTTTCCTTTTAGCCCCATTTTTATTAATGCTGTTCCTAAATAATTTATTTCTTCTCTTACCTCTTTATGTGTAATTATTTTATATTCATTTGGTATGTCTGTTTTTAGTTTATATGCTGGTCTGTCTCCATACATTTCTCCTGACTTTTTTAACATATCTTTTAAGTCTGTTATTTCTACTATTTTGTGTATCTTCTCTTTCATTTTTTGTTTCAATTCCTTCCGTTTTATATCAAAATTGCTTTTTTATTTTATCTTTTTTCTAAAATTTCTTCTATATTATACAATTATAAAACAAAATTTTCAAGAGTTTTTGCTGTTTTTTATTTTCTGCTTGGTTTCCGTTTAATTTCTTTTGCTTTTTTCCGTAGTTTTCAATGATACCTCTTTCCATCCTTTCAAAAAAACGTGATTTTACCACGAAATTTTATGCAAAAAACGTGATTTTACCACTTTTTTATTGACTGGAATATTGAAATATTATACAATTAAAATATAATATTTTTTTAATTTATATATTGAAAGGATTGATTATATTTGAAAAGAAAACTGTATTTAAAATTAGTGGATTGGAAAAATACTAAAATAAAAATGCCTTTTATGTTAATAGGAGCCAGACAAACAGGAAAAACTTATTTACTTACACAATTCTGCAAAAATGAATTTAAAAATTTTGTATATATCAATTTAGATAGTATGGAAGATATTAGACAGGTTTTTGAAGAAACTATTAGACCTGAGGAAATAATAAAAAATATAGAGGGAATATTAGGAATAAAAATAAATATAACTGACACAATTATATTTATTGATGAAATACAAGTATCTGAAAGAGCAATTAGTTCCTTAAAATATTTTTGTGAAAGTGAACGAGAATACAAAATAGTTGTTGCTGGAAGTCTATTAGGCGTAAAGGTAAATAGATTCAAAAGTTCGTTTCCTGTTGGAAAAGTTTGGATAGATTACTTGTATCCAATGGATTTTGAAGAATTTTTAATCGCTATAGATGAATTAAATATATTAAATTTAATTAAAGAAAATTACCTTGAAATGAAACCAATGCTAGAGGCAACACATCAAAAAGCTTTAAAATTATATTATGATTATATATGTACTGGTGGTATGCCTGTTGCAGTGTTAAATTATCTACAGCATAATAAAAATATATTCGATTTTGAAGATGATACTTTAAATATGATTATAACAGCTTATCTTGCAGATATGTCTAAATATACAGAGAATATGGAAGCAATTAGAAATACTAAAATTTATAACTCTTTGCCAGCACAACTTGGAAAAGGAAATAAAAAATTTAAGTATTCTCTAGTTGAAAATTCAGCAAGGTCAAGAGAGTATGAATCTTCAATGGATTGGTTGCTCGCAAGTAATATGGTTATAAAATGTCAAAATGTTGAGAATCCAAAATCTCCTTTAAAAGCATATACTAGTTCAAATTTTAAAATTTATTTGAGTGATATTGGACTATTAAGGGTATTATCTAAAATTAATGTTAATGAGATTATTACAAATAAAAATATGCTTTATAAAGGAGTATTTATAGAAAATTATGTTGCAGAAAATTTATTTAATAAATACAAAGAGATTTACTATTGGACATATAAAAATAGCTATGAAGTAGACTTTTTAATAAATGTAGATGGAGATATTATACCAATAGAAGTTAAGGCTTCTGATAATACTACTTCTAAAAGTTTGAATTATTACATTGATAGATATAAACCTAAATATAGCATTAGATTATCTACAAAAAACTTTGGAGAATCAAATGGAATAAAATCTATACCACTTTATGCAAGCTTTTTAATCTGATTAGATGTGATTCTTTAGCAAAATTCTCATTCGCTATGTTACAGCTTTCTAAAATACCAGTGTCAAGAGAAAGTTATAGGGACGCTTTTTAGGCGTCCCTAGTTTGTGTAATTTTTTAAAATTCTATATATTTCCTTGGGTCTATACTGTGTCCTGAACCACTTGCTGTTCTTATTTCGAAGTGTAAGTGATGTCCTGTTGATGTTCCATGATTTGGGTCTGTTTCTGCTCCTCCTTCTAGTCCTATTATGTCTCCTGCTTCTACTTTTTGTCCTACTTTTACTTCTATTTTTGATAGGTGTGCATAAAAACTATATAAAGTTTTTCCGTTTATATTGTGTTTTATTTCTATACAGTTTCCATATCTGTTTTGCACTCCTGCATATGTTACAACTCCATCTGCTATTGTTAGGATTTCTGTATGGTGCTCTCCTACTAAGTCTATTCCCGCGTGTAGCTTTTCTTCCCCTGTTATTGGATGTGTCCTTTTTCCATATTCTGATGTTATTTTGTATTCACATGTTATTGGTAGTATTAGATATTTTTCTTCTAGTCTTGTTACTAATACTTTTCCCTCTTTTGAGGTTATTACTGATATGTCTGTATTATTTTGTTCTATCGTAGGGTCGCTCTCTGAGCTTCCATTAATGTAATTTACCTTTTCGTCTTCTAATGGATCTCCGTTTAACATTTTTCCTTTCTTTTTGCTTGGTTTTACCCATTTTATTTCTTCTGCTATTCTTCCATAGTTTTTCTTTAGGATTACTCTATCTAACATGTCTATTTTTCCATCTTCGTTTAAATCGAATATTGATTTTTCTTGTTTGTTTTCTTCTGTTATTTCTACTCCATAATTGTCATTTATGTCTACAAGGTCGTCTATTTCTATTTCTCCATTTTCTGCTACGTCTCCTGCTACTAGCGCTTGTTCTTCTATTTCTATTATTCCGTCTTTTTCTCCTACTTCTATGTCTATTATTCTTGTGTTTAAGTATCCTGGCTTTGTTATTTTTACATCATATAGTCCTGGTTCATATACTTTTATTTCATATGTTCCGTCTTCTTGGGTTTCTACTGTGCTGATTTCTTCTTTTGTTTCATTTCCGTGTGGGAATAGTGGTGTCACTACTTTCCTCTTGTGTTCCTCCAGATGTTTCTTCTACATCCTCCTCTTTCCTTATATCTCCTGTTTTGTATAGTGTTACTTCTGCTATATGTTTTCCTTCGTGATTTTCTGTTGTTATGTTTCCTATTATTTTTCCATATACTTTTACTGGTATATAGAATAATATGTCATGTATTCCTTCTTCTACTTTTAATTTTGTTGTTCCTACTTCTAGGGCTTCTATTTTTCCTTGTTCATATGTTGCTATTTTTTCGTCTTCTGTTTGTATATAATCTATTAATGGTATTGTTATTAGGTCTTGTTTATATACATTTATTGTGTCTTTTTGGTATATTAGTTCGTCTTCTGTTAGTGTTCTATTTCCTCCTACTTGTAGTTCTATTTCTTCTGGTGCTTCTATATCTATATATCTCATTGGTACATAATAGTTTGTTCCTTCTTCTTGCTCGTTTGTTATTTGTTTGTATGTGTTGTTTCCTGTTATATAGATGTATCCGTTTTCTAAGATTACTGCTGTGTTTAAGCCAGTGTTTCGACCGATGGTCAAAACAGATGTGAGAGGTGAAGCATGAGATGTGAGTGGTGAGATGTGTGATGTGAGAGCGTCTACATTGCTATCCTCTGCATTGTCTCCCTCTGTAGGGGCAGGCCCCGTGTCTGCCCTGTTTTCTTCATTTCCATTTTCTACAAGGGTTAATCCTTGTACAAATATTGATGTATTTTCATTTGTTCCATTTCCTAGTTCTCCGTTTGTTCCTTTTCCTGTAGACCAGACTGTTCCATCGTTTAATAATATTGTGGTGGTGGTCTTTCCTGATTTAATATATTTCACTTGCGTGCGATTAATAATCGCTCCTACATCGTTTGGGTTATCATTCTCTTTATTTTCGATTTCTGGTAATGGTATTTGTGTTAGGGTTGTTGCGTTTGTGTTTGTTCCTAAACCTATTTCTCCGTTTGTGTTTTGTCCTGTTCCATATATGTTTCCTTCTGTGTCTTTTACTATGCTAAAGTTTCCTCCTGCTGTGATGTCTGTTATTCTATCTGCTATTTTTCCTACTATTGTGTTGTTTGTTGTGTTTCCTGTTCCTAGTTGTCCTGCATTATTTTTGCCCCATGTATATAGTTTTCCGTTTTGTCCAAGGGCAACTATATGTCCTTCTCCTATTGAGGCTGATATTCCTTGATTTACTACGGTTTTTACTGGCGTGTTGCTTGAGGTTGTTCCTCCGTTTCCGTATTCTCCATTTGTTCCGTTTCCCCATACATATACCCAACCAGATTCATTTATAGCTGTTGAACCTGTTTCTCCTGCGGAGATGTCTATTATTCGTTTTAGGATTGATGATCCACCTTCTCCAGATACAGGTGTTGCGTATGTGGTTTGTAGGGGCACATTGCATGTGCCCAATTGGCCATTATTGTTCTTTCCCCATGCATAGACCTCTCCGTTTTTTGTTAGTGCAAGAACATGATTGTTTCCAGAAGATATTTTTATTACATTTGTTAGGTATTCTGTTTCATTTATTTTTATTTGTTGTGGGCGGGCTCCGTTGGTCTGCGGGCGATTAATAATCGCCCCTACATCGTCTGTATTATTGTTATCTGTAATGTCTGTATTTTTGGTTGTTCCACCTGTGCCTGTTGCGACAATTTCCTCGTTTCCTGTCATCCACACGGTTCCGTCTGCTTTTAATATTACTGTGAATCCATTTCCTGTTTCTATTTGTGGTGTTGCGATGTTTTCTGCTTTTGCTACGTTTACGATACACATTGCATTTATGCGGGCAGACACAGGGCCTGCCCCTACATCTTCATTTGCATTATCTTTTTTATATGTTCCATAGATTGTTGTGTAGCCTTCTTTTTGTCCTGTTACTTGTCCGTTTTCGTTTACTGTTGCGATATCGCTGTTTGTAGATTTCCATATAAAGTCAGTAATTAAAACATTCTCTAGTTGTGGGCACGGTGCGCCGTGCCCCTACAGTTGAATTTATTTCCAATTGTAGGTTTTCTCCTGTTTTTATGTATGCTTGCTTTTTGTTTAGTTCAATGGTTGGTGCTTCCCACCATAGGATTGGGTATCCATCATTTATATTGAAATCATCGTTTTCGTAAGCTGTTCCTAGAGTTTTTGCATATGTCTTTAAGTTTTCTGTTGGATTTACTATACCTTGGGTTGATGTAACATTTCTAATTGTTCCATTCCAATAATATTGTGCATATGTAGCAGTTGAGGCACCATAATAAGAATTTCTTATTGCAACTGCTACATGACCTGCTATATATCCATTTCTTCCTATAAACGCTGCCCCTTGACTAGATGCAACTCCTGTGGTTGTAATGACTCCTGTATTATAGCAATTATTAATTCTTTCTACTGCATCTCCTGAATTTTCTCCTATTATTCCACCACTAAATGCGTGCGTCGCACTAGCACTTATAGTTCCTGTATTATAAGTATTTTCTATAATAGGATTCCAACTGTGTCCTGCAATTCCTCCTGCAAAGGCTGCACAACTGCCATAAGTATTTTTGCTAAAGTTTATACATGTTACTTTACTTTTATTATAGCAATTTAAAATTTTTGAATCATTTTCTCCTGTAATCCCGCCTACCATTAGTTGTCTAATATTTGAAATTGATGATGGTATTTTAGTATTTATAACTGCTATGCTTCCACTATTTACTCCACAATTCATAATAATTCCATTATTATAACCTGCTATTCCTCCTGCAAAGAAATAACCAATATCTGGTGTATTATAATTGATGTTTACATCTGTTAATATCACATTTTGTATAATTCCATCATTTTGAGAGAATAATCCTACATAACTAGAAGCACTTGCATTATAATATAATTTATTTATTCTATGGTAGTTTCCATCAAAGGTTCCTGCAAAGTTTGTGCCTGTTGCCCCTATTGGTGTCCATGATACTCCTAGTTCTTGTGAACAGTGTGTGCTCATGTCTATGTCTGCCATTACATATACTGTTTTTCCTGCATAGTCATCCCCTGCATTTACACTATCTCTGAATTTTACTAGATCGTCTATATTATATATGTATGTTACTGTGTCTGTGTCTACTAATAGTCTGTTTACTAGCACTGTTATTTTTGTCTCTTTTTGATTGTCTATATCTCTTATTGTTATTTCTGACGTTCCTGATCCTTTTTTGGCTCTGATAAATCCTTTTTCGTCTACTTCTGCTATGTCTGTGTTGCTTGATGTGTATTCTAGTTTTCCTAGTTCTATTGGTTCATGGTTATCATATACATTTAGTGCTGTTTCATTATATTTTAGTTTGTTTGTATCAATTTGATAGCCTGCTTCGTCTATGATTATTTCTTTTTCTTCATATTCTAATTCTGCATTTCCCATTTTTGTGTAGTATTTTTTACTTTCTGTTGTTCCATCTCCTATTTGCCCATTTGTATTGTCTCCTGTTCCATATATATCACCATTTTCTAGTATTGCAGTTGTGTTTAAGCCTCCAATGTTTCGTCCAATATACAATACGGATGTGAGTGGTGAGAGGTTAGAAGTCAGTCCTTGTGTGAATTGGCTTGCGTTTTCTGTTGTTCCTATTCCTAGTTCTCCGTTTGTGTTTCCTCCTTCTCCATATATTGTTCCATCTTTTAACATTATTGTTGTTGTGTTGTGTCCTGTTTTAAAGTATTTTATTGGGTTTAAGTTTGTTATAGTTTCTGGTAGTACGATTTCTTCGAATATTGATGTTTGATACATGTCTCCTGTTCCATATAATTTTTTGTCTATTTTTTGTATTATTGTGTGTGTTCCTCCACTTGATGTTTCTGTTATTTCTGTTTCTACTGCTACTGGATATCCTAAATTTGTTTTACTGTTTAGTCCTAGTTGCCCTTTACTGTTTTCTCCCCATGTCCATAGTAGTCCATTTGATTCTATTGCTGTTACATTTCCATTTCCTGCTGATATTCTTATTATGTTTTCTATATTTTGTTTTGTTGGTTGTGTTTCTCTATTCCATGTGTATACGTTTCCTTCTTTGTCCAGTGCAGTGTATGTGTTGTTGCCTACGGAAATGTCCACAACTTGAGATGTGAGTGGTAAGAGGTGAGCAATGAGTGATGTGTTTTCGGTATCTTTACTACATTCATATACCTCTCCTGTTTTTGTTAATGCTAATATTTCGTTTGTTCCTGCTGAGATTTTTACTACATTTTCTAAGTTTTCGGTTTCTGATGTTTTTATTTGGGTAGGTTTTCCGTGCCCCTACTGTGGTTTCAACATTTGCATTATCATTATCTATATTTTTAATATTTGTATTATTTCCTACCATCCATACGGTTCCATCTGCTTTTAATACCACAGTAAATCCATTTCCTGTTTCTATTTGTGGGTTTGCTTTTTGTTTATATACATTTATTATACATTCTGCTAGTATTGTTTTTTCGTTTCCTTCTTCGTCTGTATATTTATGTGTTGCATATATTGTGGTATATCCGTCTTTTAGTCCTGTTACTATTCCATTTTCGTCTACTTTTGCTATGTCTGGGTTAGTTGATGTCCAGGTGTAGTCGTTGTCTGGGTTGTTGTTTTCGTCTGTTTTGGGTTGTACTGTTAGTTGTATTTCTTCTCCTATTTTTATATATGTTTGATTTATGTTTAGTTTTGCTTTTTCTGGATATTCTGCTTCCCAATATAGTATTGGGTCTTTGTCGTTTATGTTGTTTATGTCGTATACGTATTTTTCTCCTAGTTTTATTGTATATGTTTTTAGTTCGTCTTCTGTTATTTTTCCTTCTACACTCCCTTCTATTGCTGTTCCATTAAATTTATTTTCTGTGTTTTGTGTGTTGTTTGTTGCATATGTGTTTTCTATTTCCATTGCTTCATAGCTTTCTCTCCAACCGTTTCTTCCTACCATTCCTCCTATATATTTGTTTGTTCCTGTTATGTTTACTTTTCCTTTGTTGTATGTGTTTTCTATTTTTCCTGTATATGTATTGTCTGTGTTTCCTGCTATTCCTCCTACATAACTTTTATAACTTGTTCCTGTTATGTTTCCTGTGTTATAACTGTTGCTTAATTTTCCTCTTCCTGCTCCTACTAGCCCTCCTACCATTGTTTCTGTATAGTTTACATTTGTTATTCCTGTTCCTATTATTTCTGCTTTGTTATAACATCCATCTATTATTCCATTTGAACGTCCCGCTATTCCTCCTATTACTGGTCCATACCACGTATTACCTTCATTTTGTATTGCTATTTTACTTTCTATTTTTCCACTTTTTATTCCACAGTTTATTATTTCTGCTCCTTCACTATTCCATCCTACTAGTCCTCCTACATATGTGTTGTTTGCAGGTGTTGCATAATTGTTTACTATGTTTACATTTTCTAGTATTGTGTTTTTTATTTTTGTTGTTTTTTCTGTTTGCCTAAATAGCCCTACTGTTTGCTCTTCTGTTGTGTTTATATATAAATTTTTTATTTTATGATATCTTCCATTGAATGTTCCTGCAAAATTTGTTTCTCCTGTCCCTATTGGTTCCCATGTTTCATTTTCTTCTGCATTTAAGTCTATGTCTTTCATTACATTTACTGTTTTTCCTGCATAATTATTTCCTGAGTTTACACTGTCTCTAAATATTTTCATGTCATATACATCGTATATATAGATTTCTGTTTCTGTGTTTTCTACTCTTTCTTCTGTATTTTCTATATTTCTATTTTGCATGTTTGCAAATAAGCTTCCTCCAAATATTGCTATTATTCCACACAAAATTAGCAATGAGATTGTCTCTATTGCACATTTTGTTTTTATTCTTGTTTGTTCTCTTAGTTTCTTACTTTTGTTCATTACAAGCCCCTCCATTTGTTAGGTTGTGTATTTTCATTGGGCACATTGCAATGTGCCCCTACATATAATTATATATAGTTATTTTAGTTTTTCAATATTTCTTTTTTTGACTTTTTTCGAGTTTTTTCTATACCTTTGCGGAAATGCTTTTTTTCAAATTTGTCTTTTTATATTAAATTTTTTTATCTTTTTTGTTACATTTATATTAAAAAACTCTGATTTCCTTACGGATATCAGAGTTTTTTATATGTTCTAATTAAACAATGATTATACTTTTTATTTCTGTGTTACTTAAATATCTCCATTCTCCTATTTTTAAGTCTTTTACTCCTATGTTACCTATTTTACTTCTATGTAATGCCATTACATTTCTTCCAATTGTTTCACACATTTTTCTTACTTGTCTATTTTTTCCTTCATGTATTGTTATCTCTATTCTGGATATATTCTTTTCTGTGTCTGTTTTTAATATTTTTACTTTTGCAGGACGTGTTAAATAGTCTTCTACTTCTACTCCATTTCTTAATTCTTCTATTTCTTCATTTGTAATAATTCCTCTTAATGTAGCAACATATGTTTTTGTTATCTCATGACTTGGATGTGTTACTTTATATGTAAATTCTCCATCATTGGTTAATATTAATGCTCCAGATGTATACATGTCTAGTCTTCCGACTGGCACTATCCTTTTATTTATTCCTTTTATTAAGTCTAATACTGTCTGTCTATTGAATTGGTCTTTTGTTGTAGTTACATATCCTATTGGCTTATTTAACAATATGTATATATTCTCATTTTGTTTTTCTACTTTTTTATTGTTGAAATATACTATATCCTTATCTGGGTCTATTTTTACTCCTAATTCGGTTATGATTTTTCCATTTACTTGTACTTTTCCTTTTTGTATATATTCTTCTGCTTTTCTCCTTGATGCAATTCCACATTCTGCTAGATATTTTTGTAAACGTATTTCATTTTTCTCCATCTTGCCCTCCCTCATAAATAATTTTTCTTTGAACCGCGGGCGATTAATAATCGCCCCTACATTCTTCCATTATTTTAGTATCGCAAATATATATTATGTCTTGAAAATATTTAGGTATCGGTGCTTCAATTTTCATGTTTTTTCCTGTTCTTGGATGTACAAATTCAATCTGTTTTGCATGTAACATTTGTCCTTCTACATTAAATGGATTTTTTCCATTTGAATACACATAATCTCCAACTATTGGATATCCTATTTCTGCCATATGAACTCTTATTTGATGTGTCCTACCTGTATCTATCTTTATCTCTAATAATGTAAAATTATCATATCTTTTTAATACTTTAAAATGAGTTACTGCTTCTTTCCCATCCTTTGTAACTGCCATCTTTTTTCTATCTTTTTTGCTTCTCCCTATTGGCATATCTATGGTTGCTTCGTTTTCTTTTATTACTCCCCTTACTAATGCTATATATATTTTTTTAGTTTGTCTATTCTTTATTTGATTACTAATATTAATATGTGCCATATCATTTTTCGCAATAATTAATACTCCTGAGGTATCTTTGTCTAATCTATGTATTATTCCTGGCCTAATTTCTCCCCCTATACCAGAGAGGCTATTTCCACATAAATTCATTATTGCATTTACTAGTGTTCCATCTGGATTTCCATTTGCTGGATGTACAACTATTCCTTTCGGTTTATTTACAACTATTATATCTTCATCTTCATATAGTATTTCTATAGGTATGTCTTGTGCAATTATATCCACTTTTTTAGGTTCTTGTTTTTGTATTATTATTTCATCTCCTAATTTTGTCTTATATGAAGCCTTTGTTGTTTTTCCATTTACTAAAATATTTCCTTCATCTAATAATCTTTGAATCGCAACTCTTGATAATGTGTTTTCTATTAATCCTATTGCTTTATCTATTCTAATACCTGCTTTTTCTTCATCTATTATATATGTGTCCATTTTTTAGTATTCCTCCATATTACATCTTATTTGGGCTATCCTTCGATGAATGGACGAGCACTTGCAGTAAAATTTGCTTTGCAAATTTTTCATGACTCATTCATGAAAATATAAAAATAATAAAATAAATTTTCTTATTTTTATATTTTCCTTCATTTCGTCCGCCCCTACAACGCCAAATGGCGATTATTTTTCAACCAATATATTTCTTTGGAAAATCCAAAAATAATCATCCTGATATATATCTGTATAGTTATTGTCTTTTTCTAATAACATTTTTAGTTTACTATCTGCATTTGTTATTATATGTGTTATTCCATATTCCTCAAATTTGTCTTCATAATATACTCCTAAACTTGCAATATTTAATGCATCATAGAAAATATCTTTTTTATTAAATTCTGGACTATATAGATCACATCTTGAATCTATAAATACTGGTATATCTTTGTATAATAAATAGCTACCAAAATTATAATTATTATATAGTCTTATATTATCAACATTCAGGTTATTTAAAATAAATTCACTTGCTTGTACTGGATACAAAGCCTCATTTACATATTTATCATCAATTTTAGGACGATAAAATGTTATACCGCAAAGTACTAAAACTAAGCTTATTACTAATGTTCCATATGGTTTTACTAATTCTTTTATTATTTTATTTTCTATACCTTCTTTATCATATTTGTTTATAAAGTCTGTTATTATTCTATTTAGAGAGTATACTCCTATTAGTGCTAATATTGATGCTTGTCTTCTAGATATTAACATTAATATAGTTAACCCTCCTAGCATAAATAAGTCTTTAAAGCTTACTTTTGTATCTGTAAATATTAAAAATGTTAATAGTATTGTTAGTATTATTAATGCATCTGTTGAGTCTATTAATACTATTGGAAGGTGCTCTGATATACTTGCAGTTGTATTTCCACTTAATAATTTAATCATATGTGTATAAGGTTCGAAGCTTGTTTGTGGTGTGAGTAATCCTGAAAATACGCAAATTATTAATACTAATATTAACCATTTTATATTAGTTCTTCTTTCTATTTTTATTCTTAATGATTTTTCTTCCATTTTTTTGACTGCTAAACTACCTCTAATTATCTTTTCGTCTATTTCTTCTTTTCGGCTTTTTAGTTTTTCTATTTTATCATTTATTTTATTTTTCTTATTTTCATCTTGTACCTTTTTTAATGTCTTTTCTAACTTTTTAATTCTATAATTTGTTATAATTCTCTTTGTTTTATATGATAAATTTGATTCCATTAATTTTATTAATAATGCTTCCCCTATATATGGTAATGCTAGTATAAAGAATAAATACCATACTGCAGCATGACAATTTGCAATTAGTGTGGCTATTATAAATAGTCCAATTGCATATCTCTTCTTTTTTGTATTTAAAAATTGTTCTATAAATAGTATTTCTAATGTAAACAATATATACGAAACTAATTGGGCTCTTGCTGCTATAAAGTTTCTTAATATATATATAACTCCTAGGGTTAAGATAAATGATACTATATAATTTTTGTTTATTTTAACATTTGTTTTATATATTAATATTCCTAATATTGATGCTAAACTCATTGTTGATATATATATTGCTGTCATTCCCCCTGTCTCTGCGTTTATTCCCATATTTGTGGCTATAGTTTCTCCTGCATTATATATTAAATATATTCCTGTATCATATAACCAATGAGGATATGTATATTTTAAGTCTTTATGCCAAGAGAATTGATCCTCCATGTCTATTGTTTTAGCTTCAGTAATGTGCTCTCCTATTTTTATTGTATAAAATGTATCATTTTGTAGTGTCTTTGGAGAGATTGTTATGCAAAATACTATTATACATATTATTGCTATAATGTTAAATCTCTTTTTTGTTTTCTTATCAATTTCCATATTTATTAACAACCTTTCTCTTTATTTTTACATATCTCTACTGCACACCTTATTCCGTCTGCTCCTGCTGATGTTATTCCTCCTGCATAGCCTGCACCTTCTCCACAAGGATATATTCCTTCTATGTTTGATTGTAATTTTTCATTTCTTAATATCGTTACTGGAGATGAACTTCTTGTCTCTACTCCTGTTAGTATAGCATCAGGATTTGCAAAACCTTTAATTTTTTTATCGAAATATATTATTCCCTGTTTTAAAGTTTTAGATACGAAATCTGGTAATATATCATTTAAATTTGATAATGTAACTCCTGGTGTATATGTAGGCTTTATTTCTCCTATTATATCAGATTTTCTATTATTTATAAAGTCTTCTACTCTTTGGATTGGTGCATAATAATTACTTCCTCCTAATTTAAAGGCCGATTCTTCTAATTTCTTTTGAAAATCTATTCCCTTTAAAGGATTTTCTCCTTCTCCTACATCTTCTGGTGTAATGTTTACTAGGATTGCGCTGTTTGCATTAATTCCATTACGTGCAAATTTACTCATTCCATTTGTTACAATTGTACCTTTTTCACTAGATGAGGCTATTACTTCTCCTCCTGGACACATACAAAAAGTATAGCATGAACGTCCATTTTCTCCATGATATGCTAGTTTATATTCTGCTGGCGGAAGTTTTAATTTTGTATTTGTTCCATATTGAGACTCGTTTATCATAGTTTGTAAATGCTCTATTCTTAATCCAACTGAGAAATTTTTTCTTTTCATTTCTATATTTCTTTCATATAATTTATAAAAGGTTTCTCTAGCACTATGCCCAATAGCTAATACTACTATATTTGTTTTTATATCTCTTTTATCTGTAATGATCTTTTCTATCTTTCCATCTTTTATTTCAAAATCTATTACTTTTTCATTAAATAAAAACTCTCCACCTTGTCTAATTATTTCTTGTCTCATGTTTTTAATTATTTCAATTAGATTATCTGTTCCTATATGTGGTTTACTTGTATATAAGATTTGCTCTGGTGCTCCAAAATTGTAAAATTCCTGTATTACCTTTTTTGCATAAATATTATTTACTCCGTGATGTTAATTTTCCGTCTGAAAAAGTCCCTGCTCCTCCTTCTCCAAAATGAACATTACTTTGTGTTTTTAATTTTCCCTTCTTTCTAAATTCTTCAACATCTTTTTGTCTTTCTTCTACTTTTTTTCCTTGTTCTATTATTATTGGTTTTATTCCATTTTGTACTAATGTTAATGCACAAAATATTCCAGCAGGTCCTGCTCCTACTATTACTGGTCTAGTTTTTATAGGATTATTACTAAGATTTATGAGTTCTATTTTTTCCTTTTCAACTATTTTAGCATGTTTTATTTTATTATTTGATTCTATATCTATTGTGTAATTATAAAATATATCATTTTTGTCTCTTGCATCTATAGATTTTTTATATATTCTCCAAGATAATATATCTTTTATATTAATTTTATATTTTTTGCATATATATTTTATTAATTCTTCTTTTTCTATATCTTCCCTTATCTTTATATTCTCTATTCGATACATTTTTCTCTCCTATCATGTTCATTATTATAACATATCTTTTTAAATTTGTGAAATTTGCTTTTTTGGCTTGTATATTTTTACCTATAGTGTTATAATTATTTTACAATTTGTATTAGGAGGTGATAGATTATGGATAATTTGGAAAACACATTAAAAAATTTTCTCTCAGAATTCAAACAAGAAATGCAGGAATTTAAAGAAGAAATGCATGCTGAAATGCAAGAGTTTAAACAAGAAATGCGTGCTGAAATGCAAGAGTTTAAACAAGAAATGTTAGATTTTAAACAAGAAATGTTAGATTTTAAAGCTGAAACAGAGGCTTCTTTTAAACATATTAATTTAGAAATTTCAAATATTAAAACTTCTATAATAATACTAAGAGAAGATATGGAACGCAATTTTGCTTCAGTTAGAGCAGAAATTAAAGAAGCGAAAGAAGATATTAAAGAATTAAGATCAGATGTTAATGAATTAAGAGCTGATGTTAATGAACTAAAAGAAAAATTTGACCTTTTGGAATCTAAAGTTGATACTCACACTTTACAGCTATCTTCTCTCGAAAATAGTGTTCGTACACTAGGTTTTAGAGCAGATTCCTTCCTTACTCGTTTTAAATTTATAGAAAATGATTTACTTCCTCTTAAGCAATCACATGCTTAAAATCTTATCTGCTATAATTTTTTATATTTATATACATAGCAGAATTTTCAAATTAATATTAAAAATAGATTGCTTAAATATGCAATCTATTTTATTTTACTTATTGCTAATCCATCTCCTGCTTCTAATATTTCTGTTTCTAATTTTGGATTTTCAGTAATTTCTTTTATATATTCTCTCAAATTTCTAACTGCTGTTCTTTGTTTATGCTTGTTATAATCACTCATTACATATCCCTTATATAATATATTATCTGCAAAAATTATACCATTAGGCTTTATTAATCTTAATGCTTCATTTAAAAAGAAGGTATATTTCCCTTTTGCTGCATCTATAAATATTACATCATATTTATTATTTAATGTTGGTAAAATTTCTACTGCATCACCTTCTAATATATTTATCTTTCCTTCTACTTCGGCTCTTTTTATATTTATTTTTGCTTCATTTACTCTTTCTGTATCACGTTCTATTGTATCAATTTTACCGTTTTCTGATAAAAATTCGCTAAAGCATATTGCAGAATATCCTACAGCAGTTCCTATTTCTAATAAGTTATCAACTTTCTTATCTTTTAATGTTTCTTCTATTACATTTAAAGTATCATCCATAATTATTGGAATATGTTCTTTTAATGCTTCTTCTTTTATTTTTAATAATTCTTCTCTATTCATTTTACTTATATGACCTTATATTATATCGTAAATTGAAAAAGAATTGTTATTTCACTAGGCAAACAAGATTGAAATCGCAATTATTTTTCAATTTTATTTCTTGATGCACGTTCCCTTTCTTTACTATTTAATATCTTCTTTCTTAATCTTATAGATTTTGGTGTTACCTCTACTAATTCATCATCTTGAATAAATTCTATAGCTTGTTCTAGTGACATTTGAATAGGTGGTACTAAACGTAATGCATCATCTGATCCAGAAGCTCTTGTGTTTGTTAGGTGTTTTTCTTTGCATACATTTATAGCTAAGTCTTCTGAACGAGAGTTTATTCCAACTATCATTCCTTCATAAACTTCTACTCCAGGTCCTATGAAAAGTTCTCCTTTGTCTTGTGCATTATATAATCCATAAGTGATTGATGTTCCTGGCTCAAATGCAACTATTGTTCCTCTTACTCTTGATGTTATATCACCTTTATATGGTGCATATGAGTCAAATACATGATTCATGGTTCCATTTCCTTTTGTGTCTGTCATAAATTCAGAACGGTATCCAATTAGTCCTCTTGCAGGGATTTTAAATTCTACCCTAGTATGTCCTGCTTCTGCTGGTTCCATATTTACCATTTCTGCTTTTCTTCTACCTAATTTTTCAATTACTGTACCTATACAATCATCTGGAACATTTACTACTAAGTTTTCTATTGGTTCACATTTTTCTCCATTTATTTCTTTTATAATAACTCTTGGACGAGATACTAATAACTCAAATCCTTCTCTTCTCATATTTTCAATTAATACAGATAAATGTAATTCTCCACGTCCTGCTACTTCAAATGAATCTGCTTGAGATGTTTCTTTTACTCTTAGACTTACATTTCTTTCAAGTTCTTTATATAGTCTATCTCTAATATGACGTGATGTTACAAATTCTCCTTCACGTCCTGCTAATGGTCCGTTATTTACACTAAATGTCATTGTAACTGTTGGCTCATCTATATCTACAAAATCTATTTTCTCTGGATTGTTAATATCACAAATTGTTTCTCCTATTCCGATATCTGCAATACCAGATACTTCTATAATATCTCCTGCTTTTGCTTCTTCTACTTCTTCTTTATTTAGTCCAACATGTGTATATACTTTTACTATTCTTCCATTTACTGTTTTGTCTTCTTTTTTACATATAACTACTGGCATTCCTGTTTTTACTATACCACGTTCTACTCTACCTACTGCAATTCTTCCTACATAGTCATCATAGTCAATGTTAGATACTAGCATTTGCATTGGACCTTCTTCATTACAGTTTGGTGCTTTTATTGTGTCAACTATTGTTTTAAATAAACAATCCATATTTCCATCTGCTTCTGATAAATCTTTTTTTGCAATTCCTAATTTTGCAGATGTATATACTACTGGAAAATCTAATTGTTCGTCTGTTGCATCTAATTCTATAAATAAACTTATAACTTCATCTAAAACTTTGGCAGGATCTGCTCCTGGTCTATCTATTTTATTTATTACAACTATTGGTTTTAAGTTTAATGATAATGACTTTTTTAGAACTTCCCTAGTTTGAGGCATTGTTCCTTCAAAAGCATCAACTAATAGTAATACTCCATCTACTGTTTTTAAAACTCTTTCAACTTCTCCTCCAAAGTCAGCATGTCCAGGTGTATCAACTATGTTTATTTTTATGTCTCCATACATTACAGATGTATTTTTGGCAAGTATTGTTATTCCTCTTTCTTTTTCAATATCATTTGAGTCCATAACTCTTTCTTCTACTTGTTCATTTTCTCTAAATATATGACTTTGTCTTAATAATTGATCTACTAATGTTGTTTTACCATGGTCAACGTGTGCAATTATTGCTATGTTTCTTATTTTTTGATTACTCATTTTTTTGTATTCATTCCTTTCTAATATACCTAATATTATTTTCCTATTATCTTAAAAACTTTTAGGGACACGTATAACGTGTCCACTTTTAAATAATTATATATTATATCTCATATTTTTTCGTTTGTCAACTTAATCATATTTTCCATTAAGTCTTTTGCTACATTTTCTATTTCTTCTTTTTCTAATTTGTTTTCTTTTGGTTTTATTGGTTTTCCAAAATTTATTATGACTTTAGAGAATGGTTTATATGTAGCTTGTATACCCACTGGTACTATTGGAACTTTTGCCATATTTGATATTACCACTGCTCCACTATGTATTTTTCCATTTTTTTCTATACCATTTCTTGTTCCTTCTGGGAATACTAAAAGTATATTTTTATCCCTTAATATTTTTATACTTTGTTTTATAACTGTTGTGTCATGTGCTCCTCTTTTTACAGGTAATACTTTTGTTTCTTTTGCTAAAAATTTTACAAATTTGTTTACAAATAATTCTTGTTTCGCTAGTATATATATGTCATTTCTTTTCATTTTAGCTACTATAACTGGTGGATCCCAATTACTTAAATGCTTTGGTGCTAATATATATGCACCTTCTGGTAAATTTTCTTCTCCATGTTTTTCTATTCTAAAATATATTGAAAAAAATAGCTTTAGGAAAAATTTTATTATTGCTCTAATCATTTTTATATTTACCCTTCTTAATAATATTAATCGTATGGGCATACAATGTTCCCATACATTATATATTTTAATGTATTTTTGAATTTATTATGTCTTCTACCTCTTTAATATTTTCTTCTATTTTTTTTCCTGTTGTGTCAACTAATATTGCATCTTCTGCTTGTTTTAGTGCTCCTATTGGCTTATTTCTATCATTATAGTCACGCACTTTTATGCTTTCATATACTTCTTCATATGATAGTTCTTTGTCTATTCCTGTTTCTTGATTTTGATTATATCTTCTCCAAGCTCTTTCTTCTAATGAAGCATCTAAGAATATTTTTACTGTTGCATTTGGAAATACTACTGTTCCAATATCTCTTCCTTCCATTATAACGTTTTTTCCTTCTGCTAATTTTCTCTGAAGGTTGACCATTTCTTCTCTTACTTCTTTAATTGTAGATACTGATGATACAAAGTTATTTACATCATCTTCTCTAATTCTTGTAGTTACATTTTTTCCATCTAAGTAAACTTTAGTTTCTGCATCTTCTAAAACCATTTCTATTTTTATTTGTTTTAATAGTTCTGTTATTTTATCTAGTTCATCTAGTTTTATCTCTCTATCAAGTATTGCAACAGTAACACATCTATATGTTGCTCCTGTATCAATTGTTATTAATCCTAAGTCGTCTGCAACTCTTTTTGCTATTGTTCCTTTACCAACTCCTGCTGGTCCATCTATGGCTACTACAAAAGACATATTTTTTCCTCCTTAATTATTGTTTGGCATTTTTAGTGTTTTTGCCAATATTATAATATTCTGTATATTCATTGCTGTTAGTTTTTCTATTTCTTTTTTGCATTTTACTTTAAAGTCTTTTAAAGCTTCTTTTACATTATACCCATATATTAATGTTACTTCTATATATATTGAAGGTCCTACATCATTTTTATTAATTCTTACTCGATTAATTTTATCTATTTCATAAGTTTTTGTGGCTAAGTATTCTATTATTTGTTTGAATACATTATCTGATATGGTGAATTTCCCATTATAACTAAATGTAGGTCTTATTATTGATTTTTCGTCTACATAAGGCTCATTTCCATATCCTTTAGATTTGAAAATTTGTAATGGATCTAATATATATCCTGAAAAGTCTTTTTTTATTTCAAATGTTGGTACTGGTATTACATGTTTTCCTTCTGTGACTCTGACATTGTGAGCTCTTTCCATTTCTTCTGGTGTTGCTACATCTTCTATGTGAATTATTTTTGTAATCTCTGGTAATGCTAAGTTATGTGCTATTTTTTGCACCATTCCATCTGAGGTTCCTAAAATCATTATACTCTCTGGTTTATATTCTTCTATTGCTTTTTGTATTTCGGCTTGTTCTAGTTTATTTAAGAATAATGCATGTTTTACAGTTTCTATTTTAGTGTCTGCCTTTTTAGCTGATGTTCCTGCTATGATTTTATTATCATTTATAAATAAACCATCATCTATAATATATTTTATATTGTTTTCTCCTGCAACAAATTGTGCTCTATAACTTTTTCCTGTTCCTGATGGTCCAACAAATCCATAAACTTTAATCTTTGAAGTATCAAACATTGATGTTACTCCTTTGCCTTTTTATTTTACCCAATTATACAATATATTATTTTAAAAATCAATCAATTTGATATATATTTCATAGTAATTTGTTACTAAATAATGGGGCTAATTACATAAATTGGGGGTTGTACGTGTGATTTTATTATATAAAATCACCATTAATAATGAATGGTGAATGATGAATAATAAATGTAGGGGCAGGCCCTGTGTCT
>CAOKMR010000022.1 GCA_948469815.1 uncultured Clostridiaceae bacterium
TTTTTTCGCTACTGTTACTACAAAGTTTGTAGTAAATCCTCCATAGCTTACTGTTATTACTTGTTTTCCTGCTTTATTTCTATTGTATCCTGATACCATGTCTTTTGTTACTGGTATTATATGAGTTCCACTTGATTTTACTACTACTATTGTGGCTCCTGTTAAGTCTAAGTTTTGTCCGTTTTTATAACTTGTTTTGTTTGGTAAGGTGTTCATTGATATTCCTTTTATTTTATCAATGACTTTTACTTGGAAGTTTCCTTGTAATCCTTTGTATTCTACTTTTATTGTTTGCATTCCTTCTTGTGTTTTGTTATATCCTGATAACATAGAGGCTGTCATTTCTACATTTTCCTCTACTGCACCACTCGCCATTATTATTGATACTGTTCCTCCTGCTAAGTTTAGTTCTTCTCCGTATTCATATTCTTTTTTGTCTGGTGCTTTTACTATTAGTTTTGTTGCATAGTCTTCTACTGTGACTATGAATTCTTTTGTGATTCCTTCATATGTTATTTTTAATGTTTGTTGTCCAATTTTGTTTGGATTATATCCTGTTACCATTTCTGGTGTTATGTTTATTGTTTGTTTTTCTCCACTTTCTTTTGTGATTTGTATTGTTCCTCCTGTTACGTCTAAGTTTTCTCCATATTTGTAGTTTAGTTTGTTTGGTAATGTGATTATTTGTACATCACTTAATGGGTCTACTACTGTTATGTTGAATGTTGCTTTGTGTCCTTTGTATGTTACTGTTATTGTTTTTGCTCCTTCTGAGCTTGTCTCAAATCCTGATATCATTGCAAGTGTCATATTTACTGGGGTTTTAATTTTTCCACTTGCTGTTATTTCTGCTACTTTTCCTCCTGTTAAGTCTATTTTTTCTCCTATTTTGTATACTAGTTTTTTAGGTGGTGTTATTCTGATTCCTACTATGTTGTCACTTATTTCTACATCATAGAAGTCTTCTTGACCTCCATATGTTACTGTTAGTTTTTGTGTTCCTGATTGGTTAGGATCGAATCCTGTTACCATTTCTTTTGTTATTGGTATTATTTCTTTGTCTCCGTTTCCTCTTGTTACTTCTATTGTTCCTCCTGTTAAGTCTAGTTTTTCTCCATATTCATAGCTTTGTTTTGGATAGTCTACTATTTTTATTGATATTGCATCTTCTTCTACTGTAACTGGGAAAGTTTTTGTTTCTCCTTCATATGTTACTTTTATAGTTTGTGTTCCTATCTTTTTAGGATTATATCCTTCTATTTTTACTGATGGATCTGTTAATGGTACTGGTGGTATTTCTTTTCCACTTGCCATTATTTTTTGTACTGTTCCTCCCGCTAGGTCTAGTGCGTCTCCATATTTATATGTTGTTTTTTCTGGTGGTGTTAGTATTATTCCTGTTACTTCATCTTCTACTGTTACTGTAAATGTTACTGTTGCAGGTGTTCCGTCTTCATATTCTCCATATGTTATTGTAATTGTTTGTGTTTCTGGTAAGTCGTTTGGATTTGGGGTACTTTCAAAACCACTTATCATATTTTCTGTTACTGCTACACGGTCTGTTGTTCCATTTACTTTAACAATGTCTAAGTATGCTCCTGTTAAGTCTATGTTTTCTCCATATTTGTATGTTGTTTTGTTTGGTCCTGGATTTAATGTTATTGATTGTACTGTTTCTGTTACTTCATATTTATATGTGTCTTGTTTTGTTATTTTTGTTCCATGTGCATCTTGTTCTTCATATGTTACTGTTGCTTCAAAGTTTTGTCCTACTTTTGTTGTGTCTAGTCCTTTTATCATATCATCTGTAATGTTTTTTGTTTCTGTAGAGTTTTCTTTGTCTGCTTTTCTATAAATTTTGATTTTTCCTCCTGCGTTTGTTATTGGATCACCTTTTTCATAGCTTGTTTTTGGGGTATTATTTTCATCTATTTCTATGTGATCTAATATATTTTTTACTGTTATTTCAAAATCTAATTGTGCGTTTTCTCCTTCTTTTTCATAGTATATTCTTATTGTTCTTGTTACTGTATTGTCTGTATTAAATACATTTGCTGGTAATTCTGTTGTAGCTGTTGGTGCTCCTGTTTCTCCGTCTGTGATGTCTGTTATTGTTGCATCTTTGATTGCTACTGGTGTTCCTTGTGAACCTTGTACATCACTTGCATGTTGTACATATATTTTTATTCCATTATAGTTTATTTCTTCTCCATGGTTGTATATTGTATTTTCTGCTGTTCCTGTAATAGTTACCCCTGTCACTTTGTCTTTTAGTGTTATTGATAATTGTGCTGTGAATTTTTCTCCTTTTGTAGCACTATTGTCATCATTGTCTACATATTCTATTTGTAGTGTTTGTGTTTCTTTTGTTTTATCATATACTGTTTTTATCATGCTTTCTGTTAGAGCTTCTGATGGGGTCTTGGCTCCTGCTTTTGCATATACTACTGTATATTTAACATCTTTTATTATGTCTGCTAGTTCTGTGTTTAATGGTTTTGTTACACTTGCTGGATCTAATGTTATTTCTTTTACATAGTCTTTTACTACTACTTTAAATGTTTGTGTTTGTCCTCCATATTCTACTGTTACTGTTTGTTCTCCTAATTCATCTGGTTCTTTGATATAGTCTTTTATCATGTCTTTTGTTACTGGTATTGTTGCTGGGCCACTTCCTTTTTCTACGTCTATTGTTACTCCTGTTAAGTCTATGTCTTCTCCATATTTTGCTGTTGTTGGTGCATTGTTTATGCTTATACTTGTTACACTGTCTTTTACTGTTATATCATATGTTGTTGTTTGTTTTATTCCGTTTTCTTCATATGTTATTGTTAATGTTAATGGTTTGTGTTCTATTGTTGAGTCGAATTTTGTTACCCATCCTTTTTGTACTTCTATTGCTTCTGGTGTTCCCTTTTCTCTTGTAACTAATATTTCTAAGTTTTCTACATCTAATTCATCATTTACATTGTATTCTGTTTTATGATTTGTACTGTGTACTTCTATTGATTTTATGTTATTTATTATTGTTATTGGATAGTCTACTGTTCCTTCTATTCCATTTTCTGATGTGTATTTTATTTTTAGTGTTTTTTCTACTTTGTTTCTTTCTTCACTTGTTGGTTTTGTATTATCATATGTTGGTTCCATGTTTACTGCTGTTCCATTTTCTTCTGTTATCATGTCTTTTGTTAGTGTTACTGATGTTTCATCTGTTGTTCCATTTGCATATGTTAGTATTATTTTTCCTCCTGTTAATACTAGTTCTTCTCCGTCATTGTATTTTGTTTTTGTTGGAGGTGTTATTGTAACTCCTGTTATTACGTTTTCTAATGTTACTGCTAGTGTTGCTTCTACTTTTGCTCCTGGATTGTAGTTGTCTTGGTCATTGTCTACATATTCTACTGTTAGTTCTTGTTGTTCTACTTTTGTTTTGTCATATGCTGTTTTTATCATGCTTTCTGTTAGAGCTTCTGATGGGGTCTTGGCTCCTGCTTTTGCATATACTACTGTATATTTAACATCTTTTATTATGTCTGCTAGTTCTGTGTTTAATGGTTTTGTTACACTTGCTGGATCTAATGTTATTTCTTTTACATAGTCTTTTACTACTACTTTAAATGTTTGTGTTTGTCCTCCATATTCTACTGTTACTGTTTGTTCTCCTAATTCATCTGGTTCTTTGATATAGTCTTTTATCATGTCTTTTGTTACTGGTATTGTTGCTGGGCCACTTCCTTTTTCTACGTCTATTGTTACTCCTGTTAAGTCTATGTCTTCTCCATATTTTGCTGTTGTTGGTGCATTGTTTATGCTTATACTTGTTACACTGTCTTTTACTGTTATATCATATGTTGTTTCTTGTTTTATTCCATTTTCTTCATATTTTATTGTCAATGTTAATGGTTTGTGTTCTGTTGTTGAGTCAAAGTCTTTTACCCATCCTTCTTGTACTTCTATTGTTTCTTTTCCTACTGCTCTTTCTACTTCTATTGTTAAGTTTTCTACGTTTAGTTTATCGTTTACATTGTATTCTGTTTTATGTGTTGTACTGTTTACTTTTATAGATTTGATATCATTTATTATTGTTATATCATAGTCTACTGTTTTTGTTATGTCTCCTTCTGTATATGAGGCTGTAACACTTTTTGTTACTTTGTTTCCATTTTCTGTTGTGTATTCTGAAGCACTTGGATTCATGTTTACTGCTCCTCCTGCCTCTGTTATTGTTGCTTCACTTAAAGGTATTACTCTTTCTGCTCCAGATTTGTATATTATTTTTAGTGTTCCGCTTCCTGTTTCAAATGTTTCTCCATGTTTAAATTCTTTTTTTGGTTCTTCTTCTAGTTCAATTCTATCTATTATGTCTTTTATTGTTATTGTTAATTGTGTTGGTGCTGTGTATGTTGTTCCATTTTCATCTCTGTATGTAACTTTTAGTTGTTTTTTCATTTTTCCATCTGTAAATTCAGATGCTGTTGGACTCATGTTTATTGCACTTCCGTCTGCTTCTGTTATTGATACTGTACTATCTGTCATTGATACTGTTTTGCTTGATGTTGCTCCACTTGCATATGTGAAACTAATTCTTCCTCCTTGTGCATTAAATGTGTCTCCGCAATTATATGCTAAATTATTTGGATTGTCTGATATTGCTATTCCTGTTATTTTGTCTTTTATTGTTACATTAAATGTGTCTTCTGCTGGTATTACATCTATGTCTGCATCATCTGGTGTTGATAATGTTACTGTAACTGTTTGTTCGCTTTGTTGATTTGTAAATTCACCTGCTTCAGGTGTTTTGTTGTATCCAGGTATCATTGCTTTTGTTACTGGTATTGATTGACTTGCTGCTCCACTTGCATAATTTTTTACATATGTTACATTACTTAAGTCTAGTTCTTCATTATAATTAGCTGTTAAGTCATCTGGTGCTGTTACTGTTATTCCTGTGATGTAATCTTTTAGTTTGATGTTTATTCCATTTCCTTCTGCTGTTGTCATTCCTGCATATGTAACTGGTAAGTTTTGTGTGTTTGTTATATCATTTGGGTCATAATTTGTTAAGTCTAACATTCCTATATTTATTGCTATTGGTGCTTCTATTACATGTCCTGCTTCTGTTGTTAGTTCTAATGTTGCTCCTGTTAAGTTTAAGCGATTTCCTTCTGTTCCATATTTGTTCTTTGCTGTTGGTTGTGTTTTTACTGCTATACTTGCTATTGTGTCATTTACTGTTATGTCAAATGTTGCTTGTTTTCCTTCATATGTGATTGTTATTATTTGTTTTCCTGCTTCTTTGTCTACGTTTTGCCATTTGTCTCCACTACAACTTTTTATATCTGCCATTGTTATTGGTTTTGTTACATTTGCTTCTGTCATTGATATATCAGATATTTTTTTACCGCTTTTAGTGGTTGCTTCTATTGTTCCTCCTTCAAATTCTATTGTGTCTCCACTATTGTATTCAGTTTTTGTAGGATTTTTTGTGACTTCTATACTTACTATTGGGTCTGTTACTGTTAAGTTTATTTCTGCTGTAGATGTTCCATCTTTATATGTTATTGTTGCTTTTTTGTTATCTATGTCTGCATTTTCAGGTTGTATTGTTATTAGTCCTTGTTCTATTGCTTCTGGTATTCCTATAGTTTCTGAATCTCCTTCACTATAGTTTATTGTTATACTTCCATCTTCAAAGTTTATTGTATCTCCATGTTCATATGTTGTATTTGTTGGGTTTTCATTGATTTCAATTCCTGTTACTATTTTGTAAGGTAATTCACATGTTGTTTCTCCTATTGTTATTACTACTTTTTTGTTTTCTGATGCTTTTGTTTCATCTATGGTTATTATTCCGTCTTCTATTGCTTTTTGTATATCTGTTATTTCTTCTTCTGAACCGTCATCATATTTTACTGTTATGTTTACTCCTGTAAAGTCTATGTCTTCTCCTTTATAATATTTGTCTTTAACTAGTCCTTGGTTTATTACTATTTCTGCTATGTTTTTTGCTGCTCCTGCAAAGCCTTCGAATTTTAAGTAGTTTGTTCCTATTGAACATTGTTGATGATTGTCATTGTCATACCACCATATTTGTAATCCGTCTTTTGCTCCACTTGCATTTACTAATGAGAATGTATCTTTAGTTATATCACTTAGTGAAACTCCATCGTTTAGCTTAAATATAAATCTTGCACACATATATCCATCTGGCATATATGTTCCTGCTGCTGATCCTCCATCAACTCTTATTATTGAGTTTGTCTGGTCATATCCTTTTTTATCACTACTCCATTTGATGTCTGCAAAGTCTTCTATTGTAGTAGCTGGTTCCATCCAATATTTTTTTGAACTTCCTCTTCCACTTGATTCTTCATATGATGGTGTTATTTTTGAACCATCGAATTTTAAGTTTAAGGCTGCTTGGTTTGCTGTAGATGAACCTTTTACTAGTAAGTCTACTGCAATTGCATGTGTTGTACTATCTTCTGGATTATCAAAACCTGTCATTCCTTTATCATATTCAAAGTAATATAGTTTTGTACCTATTGTCCAGTCATCCCAGTTTGTTGATGGGTCTTGCACTTCATTTAGCTTTAAAACAAAGTATGCTTCACCAGGTTGCAATCCTGTTTCGTCAGACTGAGCATTTGGTTCGTTTTCTACTTCTGCTGCTAATACTGAATATGGTAAAAATAAATTAGATATTATTACAAGTATTGTAAGCCAAGCTATTAAGCGGTTTTTTGTAAAATAATTTTTAATTTCTTCCATCTTTTCCTCTCCTACTCTATTATTTCTCTTGTCTTTAAGTAATTTGTTTTGACATATGATACTTCTCCACCATCTATTGCTGTGTCTTCATTGAAGTCATAGTCTGCGTTTATGTTCTCATCTGTTGTATACATTCCATATATGTTTTTCATTGTTGAAAGATCTGAACCGTTTATAATTCCATTTTTGTCTAGGTCTCCTGGTGTTAATACTTTATTTCCTAAGTCGTATTCTTCCCCTTCTTCTATTTGTTGTTCTATATATATACAATCTAAATAAGCTGGCTTGTCTAATAGTATGTCATATTTTCCTGGTGCAACATATATCTCATATGTTCCATCATCATTTGTTTCATATTCTTGGGCTTCTAGTTTTAATAGTTCTTCATGTACATTGTCTCCATTTTCAACTGTTCCTAGTGTTGACCAATCTATTTTTGTACTTACAAGTGATGATTTATATATTCTTATGTTTGCTTTATGTGTTCCTTTACTTGCTGTAGGGTCTGTATAAATACTTCCTTTTATTATTCCATATGGTCTTTTTATTATTATTTGATATTCATTTTCTATTATATTGTTTTCTGCTGTTACATGTATTGTTATTATTGTGTCTGGTTCACCTAGTTTATTTAATGTTACACCAGTTTTTTCTTCATTTGTTAATTCTTTTTCTTCATATATTATTGTTGTTCCATCTTCTTCATACATTAAGTTACCTTTTTCGTCTCTTTTTGGTGTTTTGATTTTCATTGTAGCAAATTCATTACTTTGTGTTGCTGTAATGTCTATTATGTCTAAATGTTCTAATAATGTTAATGTGTAATTTTTTGTTTCTTTATCAAATGCTGGTGTTAAATTGTATTCTTTATATGTAGATTCGTCTGGATTTTCTTCATTTACTTTTCCACTACTTAATACTAAATTTGATAAGTCTGCATCTTTTGAAGCTACTTCGTTTGTAAATCTAAATACTGATTGTGCTTCAAATGAATGTGTTGCATCTAAATTGATTTTTATTCCTGTTTGTGGTGTATTTGAACCTTTTACTAATTCAAATCCTGTCATGTCTAATCTTTCATCTGTTAGCATTTTGAAACTCATTTTTCCAAGTAATACTCCACCTTGTGTTGTTATAACTTTTTTTCCTTCTGTTGTGTCTCCTCCTATATCGTCTTTTTCTATTATATGTTCACTGTTTTCTACTGGTGGAGAAAATGCTGTTGCTAATCTCATTCCATTTGCTGGTGTTGCTGAATCACTCACTTTAAAAATGTCTAATATTGGTTTTTTCTCTGTCCCTGCAAACTCATTTTCAAATTTAAAGTATTCATTTGTTTCTGCTGTAATTTCATTTGTTAATATATTTGAAGTTTCGAGTTTTGTATTATCATATTTGAACCTTACCTCAAACCCGTTTAAAATCTATATTATGACCCCAAAGCTCCATTATTACTTGCTTATTATCTTCTCCTATATTGTTAATTTTGGCTGCTCTAAATTCAAAATATTGATTTTCAGCTGGTTCAATTGTTATCGTTGAAGAGGCTTCTACAATTATTCCTAACATACTAAATATTAATAGAATAATCCAGACTATTATTATACTTTTTTTCAATAAGTTATCCTCAATTTTCCTATTCAATTTTGGAAACCTCCTTTTCTATTTTTCTTTTAGTATTTATTTACTAAAAGATTTATATATAATCTTCACTTTTTATTATAGACGAAAAAAAACAAGTGTCAATGGTACTTATTTCTAGAAATTCCTTAATATTCTTTACGGAAACTCAAGCATTCGACTCTTTTTCTGTTTTTATTACATTTTTATTTATTTTATGTCATATATCTACATTTTTTTGTAATATTTTGTCCCCAAATTGCTTTTTCCGTATACTTTTTTATTGTAATATTTCTTTTATATGATACATTTGTTTTATTGTTATGATTTTCACCTAATATAAAAGTTTTGGTTTGTGTATGTGATTTTATTATATAAATTCGCAATGAATAATTAATTATGAATGCTATTCGTATTTTTATATTATTTCTTAGATATGTAATTATATGTCTTTTTTATAAAAATGGCTTAAAACCGAAAATACGGATTGCATTTTTACCTGCAATCCGTATTTTCTTTTATTCTAATATTATCTGACTCCTTTTTACATATGCTCTCTTTTTTTTGATTTTTTCTTCGCCTTCTCCGTTTTCCGTTTTTTCTATTTCTTTTACTATGTCTGCTATTCTTATTTGTGGTGCATCTATTTCATTACACACTATTATTGCTTCTTTATTACCACTAGCTCCTGCATGTGCAAGTCCTCTTATTGTTCCTAGTACTATTACGTTTTCTCCAGATATTACTTCTGCTCCTGCATTTACATCTCCCAGTACTATTATTGTTCCTTCATATTCTATTCTATTTCCTGCCCTTAGTGCTCCATCATATATCTTTGCTTTTGTTTCTTCTATTTTTTGTGAAAATGTTTTTTCTATTATGTGTAGTCCTAGTTCTACCTCTGGCTCAGTTTCTTTTTTTCTCATATATATCATTCCCTCCTATTGTTATTACATGTTTAATGAATCTATATTCCAATTATATGGATTATTATTAATATATTCTATTATTTCTAATAATTCTTGCTGATTTCTAATTATATGCTCATAATAACTTCTTTGCCATAATGGCTTATTTGTTTTATATTTTCTATAAAATTGCTTTGTTGCACCTGCTTTTATATATCTAATTATAGTTGGTATTGTTCTTGGTGTTGGTTTATTAAATTCCTCCTTTGTAGGGGCACGGCGCACCGTGCCCTTTTTATCCATTTCAATTATTATATGTATGTGGTTTGGCATTATCACATATTTGTTTATTGTTATTTCTTTTCTTATTTGATTTGTTCTTATTATTTCCCTTTCTACAATTTTTCCTATTTCTGATAATTCTATTTTTGCTTCTTCTGGGCACGGTGCGCCGTGCCCCTACGATTTTACTTAATATTTTTGCTCTGTTATATGTGCATATTGTTATGAAATAAATTCCATTTGCAGAATAATCATAGTCTTTTATTCTTACTGATTTTCTATGGTGAACATTTGAATTATACATAAGTTTTCCTTCTCCTTATAATAATTATGCTCCCCTTTAATTATATTATTTATTTTTATATCTTGTAGGCATAATTCTATCTACGTCATACAGTTTTATTTATTTTGTCTTTTTGTAGATGCATATCATTAAGTTTCAAATTTTATGTTTGTTGCTCTGTGTATGGTCTTGCTGTTACGTCTTCTACTATATCTTCTTCGTTCATTCCGAAGTATTGTGCTATTACATCTCTTGCTGCATATGCTGCATATTTTCCTGTTCCTCCCCCTTCTATTACTACTGCTATTGCTATTTCTGGCTCATTATATGGTGCAAATCCTACAAAGCATGCATTTGTGGTTTCTACATTGTTCTTTTTTGTTTGTGCTGACCCAGTTTTTCCTCCTATTTGAAAGTTGAAGTTTTTGAATACTGAGTACGCTGTTCCTCCATTTTCACTTGTAACGTCTTTCATTCCTTCTAGTATTACATCTATATATTGCTGAGAAATTTCTAAGTTCTCTGAGTCGTCTTTCGTGTCTCCTAATATCTTTTTTGTGTGCGCTTGTATTTCTGCTTTTGATATTTCTTCTCCACTTGCTGTTTGTATTGTTTTTATTATTGTTGGATTTATTCTGTCTCCTCCATTAACTAGTGTACTTATATATTTTACCATTTGTATTGGCGTAAATTTATGTCGTCCTTGCCCTATTGATGCACTTAATGTATGTCCAGCTGACCATATTTCTCCTTCTGATTTTAATAAGTCTTCTGGATTTGCTATAATTCCTGCTGATTCATTTGTAAGTTCTATTCCTGTTTTTACTCCTAACCCAAAGTATTTAGCATATCTATTTATTTGCTCTATTCCAGCTCTATATCCACTTTCATAGAAGAAATAGTTACATGAGTGCTTTATTGCATCTGTTACATTTAATGGTCCATGTGTCCTTCTTGATTGATTATATAGCCAACAGGCTGGATGGTGCCCTAATGGATATGGTCCTGAGTCGTTTATTCTTTCTTTTATTCCTACTTTTCCTTCTTGTAGTGCTGTTATTGCTGTTAGCATTTTGAATGTTGAACCTGGTGCATATCCACCACTGATTGCTCTATTGTATAATGCATCGATTTTTTGATATTCATCATATTTCTCTTGTTTTATGCCTTTTTCGAATAGTTGTGGTTCATAGTCTGGATTACTAGCCATTGCTAGCACTTCTCCATTTTTTACATTCATTACAGCTATTGCTCCTGCTGTTGCTGGATATTTTTTTCCATATGCTCCATTTTGTATTCCTTCTATTGTGTCTTGTAGTGCCTTTTCTGTTACGGCTTGAAGGTTTGCGTCTATTGTTAGTACTAAGGTTGATCCTTGTATTGCTTCTTTTTCTGTGTATTCTTCTGTAACTGCTCCATCTACTGACATTCCTAACTGTCTAGTTCCATTTGTTCCTTTTAGGTATTTTTCAAAAAGATCTTCAACTCCTGTTCTTCCCATATAGTCATTTATTAAATAACCTTCTGATTTTTTTTCACTATATTCATCTCCGTTTATTCTTCCTACATATCCTAATATATGTGAGGCTAGTTTTCCGTTTGGATATGTTCTACTCGCTTTTGTTACTATTGTTAAGCCTCCAAATAAGTCGTTTTTTTCTGAGAATGTGCTTACACTTTTTTGACTTAGGTTATCTGCTATTGATATTGACCTTGTTGAGCTGTATCCTTCTGTTGTTATTCTATATCTTAACCCCATTATTTTTCTTGCATCTGCTAAGTTTTCTGTGTTTATTTCATATCTTTTTTTAAAGTATTTAAATGCGTCTTCTGCTGTTGCATTTTCTTCTAGTTTATATTTCTTTTTCCATTGTTTTAGCTTTGCTTCGTCTGTTATCGTGTATTCAAATGGATTTATTTTTATCGGTAATGTGTCTATGTATGCTTCTTGATTTTGTTCTAATACGTTTATTATGTTGAGTATCGTTTTGTTTAGTGTTTCATTGTCTGATTTGGTTTTATATAGTTCTGCACTATACCCTGATTGTACTGTTGCTAATAAGTTTCCACTACTGTCTGTGATATTTCCTCTTGCTGCATATAACGTACTTTCTCTTGTTAATCGCGTATTTGATTCTTCTCTATAGGTTGCACCGTTTATTATTTGGAGGTTGAATAATTGTAGTAATAGTATTATTCCAATTACATATATTATAACTGTTAATAAGTTGAGTCTTAGTCTTGTATTTGGTTGCTTTTTGTATATGTTCATTTATTACCTCCTTTTTAGAAAATTGTCTTGTAACATGGGCGCGGTGCGCCGTGCCCCTACTAAAAATATCTTGTTAAAATATTGTTTTCTTTGAATATTCCTTCTACATAGTATCCGCCTTTTTTTATTAATGGATATATTATTATTGTTATTATTATGTTATATATGATTTCTATGACTAATGTTTTTATTAGTATGTTTATTTGCTCTATTTGATATTTTAATATTATACTTTGTATTATATATAACCCTATTTCATATATTATTGTTGTTATTGCGACCATTGCCATTATCATTAGTCTATTGTCTTTTGAGAAGTTTTTGTCTATGTACCCTCCAATTAGTCCTATTATCCCTAGCATTAATGATGATGTTCCTATATTTCTTCCAATTAATGAGTCTAGAAAGAATCCATATATTATTCCAAAGCATAACCCATATTTTCTTCCTAGAAATAGTCCTATGAATAATGCTAGTATTACAAATATATTTGGCTTTATTCCTGCTATTGTGAACCAACTGAAAAAGTTCGATTGGAGAAAATATATGATGAAAAATATTAATATTAATGATATTGCTATTAGTGTTTTTCGTTTTTCCATTTTCCTCCTCCTTTGAAAGATAATTGTATTTAGGGAACAGTGGTGTCATTTTATTATTACTAAAACGGTTTCTAGTTTGTTGAAGTCTACTGCTGGTTTTATGATTGCATATTTGTCTATTACGTTTTTTGTGTTTTCTATTTTGCTTACTGTTCCTATCATAATCCCCTTTGGATATATTCCTCCCATTCCTGATGTTTCTATTGTATCGTTTTCTAGTATTTCTGCTCCTGTAGATATGTATGTAGCTTTTAATGAATTTGTTGATATTGAGCCTTTACAGATGGCATTGTCTCCTGTTGATTTGAATATTACACTTACTGCACTTGATGGATCTATTATTGTTTGTACTTTTGCTGTATTACTTGTGACTGATACTACATGCCCTACTAGTCCTTTGTCCGCTATGACTGCCATATTTTCTTTTATTCCATCGTTTGACCCTACGTTTATTACAAATGTACTACTGTAATTGCTAGTGTCTTTGTTTATTATATATGCTGGTGTTGTTGTATATGATGTGTACTTTTCCGTAAGGTTTAGGTATTCTCTTAGTGTAATGTTTTCTGCTTTTATTATTTCTAATTCTCTTAATTTTTGTTCTAGTTCACTATTTTCTCTTTTTAAATTGTCATTTTCGCTACTTAGTTCTTCTATATTTGTGAAGAAACCTGTATTACCTGATATTTTGTTTTTTAAATATGTGTATCCATTTTGTATTGGCATAACAATAGTGTTTATAGCATTACCTAAATAAGATATATCACTTAGTTTTGAGTTTGATAAAATGACTAGTAATATTAGTATTACTATTGTTATAATTATTCCTATTGTTCCACCTTTTTTATTGTTATACATATTTTTATCCTTTCTTTGTTTACATTTTGTATGTTATGTTTATTATTGTGTGTACATAATTTACTTTATGTTTATCGTTGTCTGCTTGTGTTTTTCGTTCTTTTTGTCTTTTTTTTCAACTCAATAATTGCCCTTTTATAGTTTTTATCACAATATTTCTCTATTTGTTCTTTCGTGCATTTATTAGTACTGTTCTTAATTGGTCTATGTCTTCTATTGTTTTTCCTGTTCCTTTTACTACACATTCTAATGGGTTTTCTGCAACTAGTGCTGGCATTCCTGTTTTCATTGCTACTAGTTTGTCTAAGTTTTCTATTAATGCTCCCCCTCCTGCAAGTACTATTCCTTTTTCCATGATGTCAGAGGCTAATTCTGGTGGTGTCTTTTCTAATGATGATTTTATTATTTCTACAATTTCGTCTATTGATGATTTTATAGCTATTTGTACTTGTGATGATGTTAATACACAGCTTCCAGGTAGCCCTGTTCCTAAATCTCTGCCTATTACTTCCATTGTTTTTTCTGTCATTAGCGGTAGTGCACAACCTATTTCTTTTTTTATTTGTTCTGCTGTTGTTTCTCCAATTAAAATATTATATGTTTTTTTTACATAATCTATTATGTCATTATTTAATTCGTCTCCTGCTATTCTTATGGATGCACTGTTTACTATTCCTCCTAGTGATATTACCGCAACTTCTGTAGTTCCTCCTCCTATATCTACTACTATACTTCCACTGGGTGCTGCTACATCTATTCCTGCTCCTATTGCTGCTGCCATTGGTTCTTCTATTAGATATACTTCTTTTGCTCCTGCATGCATTACGGCTTCTTCTACTGCTCTTTCTTCTACTTCCGTAATTCCTGATGGTACTCCAACTACTACTTTAGGTCTTCCTGCATTATATTTGCTTGATACTTTTACTATTAAATTTTTTAGTAGTAGTTGTGTTGCTTTAAAATCAGCTATTACGCCGTCTTTAAGGGGTCTTACAGCTTTTATTTCATCTGGGGTTCTTCCTAACATTTCTTTTGCTTCTGCACCAGTAGCTAATATTTCTTCTGTTTTTGAGTTTATAGCTACTACTGATGGTTCGTTAAGTACTATTCCTTTACCTTTTACTGTGACTAAGATATTGGCTGTCCCTAGGTCTATTCCCATATCTTTTGAACCTAGTTTAAAAAACTCCATTTTTTTATTTTTCATTAATATTCTCTTCTCCTTCTCTTTTTTTGAAACATTATACTTTCATATCTATTTTTGCCTATTATTACATGGTCTATTAAATCTATCCCCATTATACTTGCTGCTTCGAAAATTCTGTCTGTGGCTTGATAGTCTTGTTCACTTGGCGTTGGGTCTCCACTTGGGTGATTATGTACTAATATAATTTTGGGCGCTTGCATTTTTACTGCTTCTTCTAATACTATTTTGGGTTCTAGTACTGCATAATTAGTTCCACCTATTGATAAGTCTAATATTTTCATTATTACATTTTTGGTGTTTAGTAAAATTACTTTTGCTATTTCTCTTTTTTCATTAGACATCTGACTTATAAATAGATTTGCAACATCTTCTGTTGTTTTTATTTTTTGTTCACTTGTTTTTATTGGTGTAAGCATTCTATTTGCTAATTCGGCTAATGCTAATATTTGTATTGCTTTTACTCTGCCTATTCCTTTTATTGATGTTAGTTCTTTTGTTGTTAGTTCCCTAAGGCTTGTTAAGTTGCTTTTGCTTTTTTTGTTGTTTAGTGCAAGTACTTTTTGTGCTAATGTTAAGGCTGAGTCTTGTTTTGTTCCTGTTTTTATTATTATAGCCAATAATTCAGCATTAGATAACTTTTTGGCTCCATATATTTCAAGTTTTTCATATGGCTTTTCTGATTCTGGGAGTTCTTTCATTTTTATTGACATTTTTGTTCTTCCTTTCGTTTTATATTGCTCCCATTTTTTCATTATACTATTTTTTGAAGTATTGGTTTCATGTTTATGGTTCCTCATGCAGACGCCCAAATGGCGCCCCTACACCCTTTTATTTCCTATTATTTTCTGTTAAGTATTATTGCTTAGTCCCCCTGTTATGTCTCTATTAGAATTTTCTGTATAAAAATATTGCTATTGCAAGTCCTATTATACTTGCTATGTTTATTTTGAAACTTAGTGCAAATGTTAATACTATTACCCCCATATCTAAGGTTAATGGAGATGTTAGCCCAAATGTGTTTCCATATCCAAACCACCAAAGTGCATCTACCTTAGATACTAGTTCTCCTATTAAGCTTCCTATTACTATTCCACATAATATGAATATTATGAGTATCCATATATTTTTTTCTTTTGCTACCATTTTTATACCTCTTCTCTTTTTTTGTTTTTTGTCGTTTTCTCTTACGGATTTCTATATTAACAGTTTGTCCATATTATTATATCCCCTTACTTACAATTTTTCAATAGGGTTTGGGGAATTTTCAGGGAAATTTCCATATTTTGTGCCTTTATTTTTTTGCTATTAAGTATTATAATTATATTATAGGATGTTTACATAATTTTAGAAAGGACTGCTATTTTTTATGGAGATTAAAAAGTTACGTGAAGATAAATTTGAGGTTGTTTTACATATGGAGGATTTGGATAAGTTTAATATTAGTTTATCGCAGTTTATGTCGTCCAATATTGATGAGTTTGATTTTTTTTCTATTATTCTTAATAATATAGATAAAATTTCCGATTCTTCTATCAAAAGTAAAAAGGTTATTTTTGAAACCTTTTTTGTTGATGATTCTTATTTTTTGATTGAGTTTTATTTTGTTGGTTTTCTTTCTTGTGATGGTGTTTTTATGCCTAAGATTGGTAAAGGTTTTTCCGTTTCTGATAGGGTTCCTATTGTGTTTCGGTTTTTCTTGTTTTGATACAGTATGCGATTTTTGTAATTATTTTTCTAGTTTTAATAAGAATAACAATTTATTGAATTTTATTGAGTTTTTTATGTATAAAGATAAATATTTTATGATTTTGAAGGAGGATATATTTTCTTCTGATTTTTATGATTCTGCTTGCTTACAGATTTCTGAATTTGCTGAGTTTGTTTCGTGTTCTGATATTTTGGTAAGTAAAATCGAAGAACTTGGTGTTAGTATTGATGTTTGATATTTTTTTATAATTTATTTTAATTCGGGACACATTAATGTGCCCCGACCTTATATTCAATTATTTTGTTTCTCTGTTTGCGATTTCTATAGCTTTTGTTACAATATTTCCACATGTTTTTGAAGATACATTTCCCCATCCGCCTTCTTTTTTTACTTCGTCATATACTCCTAATTCTTTTGCTATTTCTTCTTTTAATTTATCTGACATTATTCCTTTTCTAGACATATTATTTTTCTCCTAACGAGAAGATATTTAAATTATAGTATTTATTTATTGCTTTATTTGGTTTTTAATGATTTATATTATACATATATCTTTTATATATTGATTTGTTTTTAAATTTTATTGCTGTATTTTTTGCTGACTGTCTTTGTTTTTTTATAATTTATTTTTTTCTTCTCAGTATTATTATGTCTACTTTTTTTGCTTTTATTCATTTTTTTATTTTTGTTTTTTAGAATTTAAATGTCTCTCATTTTCTACCTATGTTGTTAGTGTTCCGTTTGGTGTATTGATAATAACTAAAATGTCTTCTTCTTTTCCTGTTTCCGCATTTATATATACTAAAAATTCATTGTCTTTTATCTTTCCTTGGAATTCCCAGCAGTATATTTCTGTATCATATTCTGTTGGTATTATTGCTAGTCTTTCACTGGTTATTTCTAGATTTTTGTTAATTTTTTCTCTTGCTTCATCAACGCTTATTGTGTTTTTATTTAAATCTCTTGTTGTATGACAGTTTAAATATCCTGTTGATTCAAATCCTAGTATTTCTCCATCGTCTAATGCTATTTTTATTTTTATTAAGTCTGGATAACATATTACTTCATTTTGCTGATATGCGTAGTTTATTGTTACTATTCCTTGTTGTGTTAAATAATATGTCTCTTTCATGTCTTTATAGCCTCTTTCTTCTAAGAATCTTAATGCTCTTTCATTTGCTTCTTCTTTTGATATTATTTCATTTTCTACTTCTCTATTATAATTTAAATATACTACATGTCCTCCTTTTTTGGCTACTGATATGTCTATTTCGTTTTCTGTGCTGTTTTTAACATGAAAGTCATATGATGGTATATTTCCGTTTTCTGAAAAGCCATTTGAGGTTATTTCTTTTATTTTATCTTCTCCTATGAATTTTTTTGCTATTTCTTTTGCTGCTTCTTCATCAATTTCGTCCCCGGTTAGTCCTTTTCTTTCTCTACTTGTCATGTGTTCTGAAAATGCTCCATCATATATTAGTCCTGCATAGTCATCAAATGTTCCTTCTATTGTATCAAAACTGTCTTGTGATATGTTACTTACTTGTTGTGCTAAGTCTGTTCCTTTTTTTCCTGTTAATTCTTTCCAACTTATTGTTCCATTGTTTAATTCTTCTGATAATTCGTTTACCGCATTTTTTAGTTGTATACTATATTCATGCATTTTGGATAGATTGTCTAGCTCTTCTTGGGATAATTCTTCATTGTTTATATTTTTCCTTGATAATGCATAACTATAGTCGCTGACTTGGTTTAAAAATTTTGAGGCATTTGATAGTCCTTCTGTGCTAACTGGTATTTGTGATAAATATGTTTCTGCTAGGTTTGCTTCTCTCCATACATATGTTAATGTTTCTGCTCCATGTTCAGCAGATGTAGATATTGCTGATTTTGCTAGATATGTCTCCATACTATCTACATAGTTAATAAATTCGTAGAATGAGTAATTATATGAGTTTTCCATTGCTAATTCGTATTTTTGATTATTATTGTATAGCATTACTCCTAATACTACTGCTGCAATTAGTATTGCTAATACTACAATTGTAGCACCATATTCTTTTAACCAATTTCTCATTTTTTATTTTCCTTTCTGTTTTTGGATTTTTATCCAATTTTTTTATTTTATTATTCTTTTACGTTATTTCTCTGATGTTTAGAAAATACTTTTCTGACAAAGTAGCATTTGTGTATACTGTTTTATTTGCAGAATTTGTGTTTTCCTATTGTTGTGATTTCTTGTCTTGACCATATCCAACTATTTGTTGCTGTGTTTGGATTAAAATAGTATATTGCTCCATGCGTAGGATCCCACCCATTTAGTGCATCTTGTGCTGCTTTTACTACTGTTGAGCTTTCATCTATTGGTACATTTATTTGCCCATCTGATACTGCTGTAAATGCTCCTTTTTCATATATTACTCCAGCTATTGTATTTGGAAAGTTTGAACTGCTTACTCTATTTAAAATAACTGCCCCAACTGCTACTTGTCCTTCATATGGTTCTCCTCTTGCTTCTCCATTTATTGCTCTTGCCATTAGTTGTAAGTCTGAGGTGGAACCTGAGTTTGAAGCCCCATACGTTTTATTTGAGTTTTTTATTAATTTTACATTTACTAATATTAATAAAATTAATAAGATTGTTGTAATTATTATTTTCTTTTTCATATTTCCCTCTCTTTTTTTGTTTTTATTTTTATTTTGTTTATTTTTTCATATTTTATTCATTTTTTTATTAATTTTGGAAACAACAAAAAAAAGACTAGCACCTAGTCTTTTTTTCTTATTGAAATTTTTTATCTATTACATTTTGCTGTTATTTTATATCATAATCTTTAAAATATTTTAAAAATTTATGAAATTCTATTATTTGTTTAAACTATTCGTTTCCATATTTTTGGAAATAAGAGTTGCTCATTTTCATATTATAATGCTAGAGAATCTTCTTCAATTGCTATATGAGTTCTAGTATTTTTTTCTTGTGTATCTTTTACTTTGGCTTGTCTCGCTTGCATAATTTCTTCTTGTGATATTTCAAAAAAACTTATCGCTTTTTTTAAGCATTCTATTTTATCTTTACCTGTACTAGCATAAGTTTTATTAAATTCGTCCTTTTGAATTCCATAAATTTTTTGTGGTTCACTTACTACTAAAGAACCTCCAACTTCTAATTTCATTGTTTCTCCCCAATGACTATCAAATTCTATATGTTCATTAACTGAAAATGATAATACTGAACCACCCTTTGGTTTATATTGAGATGGATTTTCTGGATCTCTTTCATATTTCTTTTTGAAAGTAGAGTCGTTCATTATATATTCTTCTCCACTTGGATTTGTAACAATCCAACCAGGTTCTCCTGTTTCATTATCTAATTTTACTGTGTTTTTTGTTTCTTCTAACCCATTAGCCATTTTCGTGATAATTTCTTCTCCTAATCTTCCTTGTCTTGCTTGTATTCTGGCAACTTTTACGACTTCATCTACAGTCAATGTTCCCGCTTTAATCCCTTCTATTATATATTCTCTAATATTTTTAACCTTTTTAAAATATTTTAATTCTTCCTTTGACATATTTTACCCTCCCTTTCTTCTATTCCATTCCACCAAAGTCCACGCTTGTACTACTTGTCTCTCTTCTTTTTTCTTCTCTTGCCTTTTCCTTTTCTACTTGTCTTCTAAAATGTAATATCTTTGTGGCTATTGATGCTGTTTTATTTTCTTCTATTAATGTTTCTAATTCCTTTATTCTACTAGATTGTTTTTTAGCTTCATTATATTCCTCTTGCAAATCATTAATACTTTTGTCTAATTGTTCAATACTTTCGAATCCTCCATAACCTTTAAAACTGTTATAATTATATTTTGGCGGTTCACAAATCATTGGTGTTCCATGCTTTGTGAATATTTTCCTAAAAAATCCAACTAATCCTCTATACTTTCCTTCGAATTCTTCTTGTTCTTTTTTATATTGTTGATGTGCTTTCAAATTTATTTCTTCGATTTCTTCTTTTGATGGAAATCTTGATTTTATTTGCTTTAATCTTCCTAATTCTGTTACATATCTAGTTATATCATAGTTCTTTTTTAGATTATTTAACTCTTGAATATTATTATTATATTCTTTAGCTATTTTTTCTAATTCCTCTAAAGATAAGCTATATAATTTTGTAAATTCTCCTCTTGTTTCTTTAGCTAATAATTTTATGCCTTCTGTACTTATATATAAGGAGTCTGCCATATTCGCAAAATTCATGTCTTGTATATATTGTACAGGAATATTATCAATTTCATCAATGACTCTATTGCTTATTTTGTATTCACGAAAAATTTCTCCATCTCCCATATCTATTTCTGTTTCTATTAATTCTGGCTCATTAGTTATTTCTCCATCTTGTTTTATATAAATATATTGTATTCCGTCGATTAGCACTATAAGTACACTTTGTTGTGTCTTCTAATAATGATACATATTTATGGCAAACTTCTTGGTTATTTTTTAATCTAGGTAAGATTACATTTTTTTGAAATTCGTATTTCTGCTTTAAAACCTCTATGTCAATTTCATCTAACCCTATTTCCGTTGAGTTTAATACTTCATTTTTATGTTCTGTTCCATGTATAGTAGTTGTTTTACTATTTGAAAATTCAATTTTTCTTGCAGATATTATTTCAGCTATAGTCCCTGAGTTTTCATCAATTCTAACTTTACATTCTATCTTTTCGCCTTGCTTTGTATTAACTTCATAATTGGAAAAATCATCAAAATAAACATTTTCTGAAACTTTAATTATATAACTTATTGTTGGCACATTTCCTTCTAAATCAGACACTATTCTATCAATATTACTTGAGAGTTCTTTATAATACATCAATTTTAATATTTTATAATATTGATTTTCTGCAATAGTATCTAATTTTTTCCATGTGTTTTTTATTACTTCTTTAGTATATCTATCTTTTTCTGATCCTAATACTTCTATTATTTCTCTATAGTATTTTTCTCTTTCTTCATAAGATAGTTTATTTAATTTTTCTATTTCTTTTTCTGGATTAGACATTATACTATCTACATCTATTTTCATAACTTTTCCCCCTTATATACTGTGGTGATAAGGTTTATTTAATATAAATTTCATAATCGTATTCTTTATTTTATATAAATATTATAGTAATAATTTATTATTTTTTCAACACATTATGGCAATTTCATAACATATTCAAAATTGTAATATCAATTATGCATGATATTAACATTAGTCAAATAATATATCACATATCTCTTTTGTGGAGTTATGGTTTGCATATTTGCTTACGTTTTGCTTTAGTCTATCCATTATGTCTTTATTATTTATAACTTTGAATATAACTCCTAGGGGATTATCATCTTCTTTTATCCAATATGCTAATCCTGATTTTTCTAAGAACTCTGCATTTTGTTCTTCCTGTCCTGGTATAGGATTTATAATAATCATTGGTAATCCACATACAAGACATTCTGATGTTGTTAGTCCTCCTGGTTTAGATATTACAATGTCAGATATATGCATTAATTCAGGAACTTTATCTGTGAATTCTAAAACTTTTATATCGTTTTTTCGATTATATTTAGATACTGTCTGTTTAAATGATTCGAACATTTTTTTATTTTTTCCAGATATAGCAATGACTTGAACATTATCTATGTATCTTGCAATATCTTCTATAATTTTATATGTGTTTTTCTTTCCTAGCCCAAATCTCCCTCCTGCAAAAAATAAAATGGTAAATTTGTCTTTTGATAAATCATTTTCTTTGAATATTGTTTCTTTATCATATTTTAAGAAAAAACGATTAGATAGTGGTATTCCTGTGGCAAATACCTTTTTTTCTGATATGCCTTTTTTTATTAGTGAGTTTTTCATTGCTTCATGTGCGACAAAGTAATAATTTATATATTCTGCTCCTACTAACCATTGATCATGTGGTGCAAAGTCTGTCATTATAGTGGCAAGTTTTATTCTTGGTAATTTGTTTTTTTTCTTTAGATATGCACACATTTGTGATGAGAATGGATGTGTTGAAATAATATAGTCTGGTTTATATCTCTTTATTAAAAAGTGTAGCTTAATTGCTAAGAGTTTATTGGAGTCTATACTAAAACGGGCTAGTGCTCCTTTTTCTGATTTCATATATACTGTTCCCAAAAGATTTGGAACTTTTTTTGCCATTTCTTCATATGCAGTAGTGGTTAGTTTATCTATTGTTACATTTAAATAGTTCATGAAGTCAATTGCAATTGGCTGAATGTCAGGATAAAATTGTTCTATACATTCTTTAATGGAATTAGCTGCACTTATGTGTCCTCCTCCATAGCATGCATAAAAAATTAGGGCTTTTTTCATATTTTTCATTTCCCTTCTTTATAACTTATATTACAATTATACTACTAAATTACTTTTTATACAATGCAAAGTTTCTGCTAATTTTTATATTTGTTAATAAGATTATGGTTTTTTATATGAATTTATGCAAAAGTCTAATATGTTCCAAATTTTATTTCTCAATGGGCACGGTGCGCCGTGCCCCTACAATACAAAAACCCTCGTAGCTAGAACTGCAAGGGTTTTTATTTGTTCATCCTTATAAAACTTTTATTATTTCGTTATTACTATTGTAGCATAATAATAGTATATTGTCAATAATAAGATTTTATTCACAATTTTTATAAATATATCTCTGGATTATATGTTACTCCATTTACTCTTATTTCAAAATGGCAGTGTGGTCCTGTTGAACGTCCTGTGTTTCCTGATTTTGCTATTATATCTCCTGCTGATACTGTTTGTCCTACTGAACATGTTAATGAGCTATTGTGTCCATAGTATGTTTGTACTCCATTTCCATGTGATATTATTACTAAATATCCATATCCTCCTGAGTTCCATCCTGAGTATGTAACTGTTCCTGGTGCTGATGCATATATATTGTTTCCTACTGGAAGTGCAAAGTCTAATCCTCCATGCAGTCTTCCCCATCTTCTTCCATATCTTGATGATATTCTTGGTGATGCTACTGGATACCTGAATGATATTCCTATGCTTGGACCTTTTGATGAACCTGCTGTTGGCTTACTTGTATTTTTTGATGAAATTGTAACTTTACTTGTTACTTTCTTTTGTTGATATAATGCTGCTATTGCTTCTTCTGTTTGTTTTAATTCTCCTAGTTCTACATCATATTTCTCTAATATTGTTAAGTTGTCTGCATTTGAACTGTTTTTTTGTTTTAATTCATTTACTGCTGCTTCTGCTTCTTGGAATGTTGATACATTTAGTTGTTCTTCATTGTTTACTGCTATTGCATAGTATTTGTAATATATTGTTCCTGTTTCTTTTACCATGTTGTATATTTCTTCGTCGTTTGGCACTATGTCTTTTTTTAGTAGACATAATTCATATGTTGGCATATTATCTACTTGCGCAAATGCAACGTTTTCTCCATTCCCATCTCCTTCATGTAAATATTTATCTATCCTTGCTTGTAACTTTTGTTTATCTTCACTGTAACCTACAAATTCTCCATTTAAGTGTACTTCATATATTGGCTTGTATAAAAATATTACTATTCCTATTATTAATAGTGCTGCTATTATGAATATGGTTATAAATTTTACTGATGCTCTGACTGCTACCAGTGCTTTTCTTATCATATTTCTCTTCTCCCTTCAAGTGCTTTTGTTAACGTTATTTCATCTGCGTATTCTATATCTCCTCCAACTGGAACTCCATGTGCTATTCTTGTTACTTTTATTCCAAATGGCTTGATTAGTTTTGATAGATACATTGCTGTTGCTTCCCCTTCTACTCTTGGGTTTGTTGCTATTATTACTTCTTCTATCTTTTCTTCCCCTGCTAGCCTGTTTAATAATTCTTTTATTTTTATGTCTTCTGGTCCAATTCCATTCATTGGTGAAATTGAGCCATGTAATACATGATATACTCCTTTATATTCGTGTGTTCTTTCCATTGCTATTATGTCTCTTACATCTTCTACTACACATATATTTGCATGGTTTCTTTTTTCGTTTCCACATATTGGGCATGGGTCTGTGTCTGATATGTTAAAGCATTTTGAACAGTATTTTAGGTTTTTCTTTGCGTTTAATATTGAGTTTATGAAATCTTGTGTTTCTTGTTCACTTGCGTTTAACATATGAAATGCTAGTCTTGCTGCTGTTTTGCTTCCTATGCTTGGTAGTTTTGCGAAACTTTCTATTAGTTTTTCAATAGACGGCGAATAATATGACATTTATTTTAATCCCTCTCTATATTTTAGTTTAATTGTTTCTTAATCTATAATATTAAGTTGAAAAAGAATTGTTATTTGGCAATTATTTTTTAACTTTACATGATTCCTGGAATATTAAACTTCCCTAATGTTGCATTTTGTGCTTCATCTACTTTTCTTAGTGCTTCATTTATACATGTTAGTATTAAGTCTTGTAACATTTCTACATCTTCTGGGTCTACTACATCTTGTTTTATTTTTATTGTTTTTAGTGTTTTTGCTCCTGTTACAGTTGCTTCTACTGCTCCTCCTCCTGCTGTGGCTGAAAATTCTTTTACTGATAGTTCTTCTTGTGATTTTTCAACATCTGCTTGCATTTTTTTTGCTTCTTTCATTAGTTGATTGATGTTCATTCCTCCAAGTCCTTTCATTCCGCCTGGAAATCCTCCTCTTTTTGCCATTTCTTATCATCCTTTCTTTATCTCTACATTTAGAATTTTTACTCATCTATATAATTTATGTCTATTCCTAAGCTTGCTAAATCATCTAATGAGCTTATGTTGTTTTCTGTTTTTTTGTCTTCTTTTAACTTCTGTGCAGTCGCTTGGGGTGCAGGCACATTGCAATGTGCCCCTACGGGTTTATCTATATATTTTATTTGCATTTCTTTTCCACATGCAATAGATACTAGTTTTTCAACTTCTTTTTTGTTTTCATTTTGTTCTAATAGTTTTCTACTAAAATCATTGAGTTTCCCTTGAAATTCTATCCCTATTGTCATATCATTTAATTCTACTGCTCTTGAGTTTAATAGGTTTGCATATATCATTAGTTTTCCATTACTTTTTAATTGTTGTAAGATATTTGGCCAGAATTCTTGTGATTTTAGGTTTGATGTTTCAATTTTTAGTTCTGTTTCTTTCTTTTGTGTTTCTTCTTTTATAGTTAGCGGACGATTACTAATATCCTCTATATTGTGGCTTTTCTCTATTTCTATATCTGTTTTTGATTGTGTATCTTTTTTTGTAGTATTTACATCCGTAGTTAAATCGGTTTTTATTGGAATTGTGGTAGTATTGTTTCCAATTCCATTTTGAATTTTGTTTTCTAATGTTTTTATTCTTTCTTCTAGGCTTTTTGTTTCTTCATTTATGCATAGATTTATTATTCCTGTTTGGAATATTATTGTTTTTTGCGTTGATTGTTTTATTTTGTTTTCCATTTCTGAAAGTTTTAATATCATGTTTAGTAGCCTATCTTTTGATGTTTTTTCTGCTATTTTCTTTATTTTTTCTATTTCTTCATTACTATATATTTCTAGCTTTTTTCCTATTTTTGCAACTAATATGTCTTTTGTGTATTTTATCATTTCCCATAAAAAGTTTGTTAAGTCTTTTCCTTCTTTTATTACATTGTCTATTTCGTTTATTGCTTTTTCTATGTTCTTGTCTATTATTGCTTCTATAGTGTTGCTTACATAGGTTAGTTTTGGTATTCCTACTAATTCTTTTATTTTGTCTACGTCTATACTACTTTCTCCATCTTGTATACATCTTTCTAAAATGCTTAGTGCATCTCTCATTGCTCCTTCTGATAGTATGGCTATTAGGTTTAGTGCTTCTTCATTAATTTCTACATCGCTTTTTTCACATACTAGTTTTAATCTTTTTGCTATGTCTTCATTTTGTATTTTTTTGAAGTCAAATCTTTGGCACCTTGAGAGTATTGTTGCTGGTAATTTCTGTGGTTCTGTTGTTGCTAATATGAATTTTACATGTTCTGGGGGTTCTTCTAATGTTTTTAATAGTGCATTGAATGCTCCTGTTGATAACATGTGTACCTCATCTATTATGTATATTCTGTATTTTGCACGTGTTGGAAGAAAGTTTACTTCGTTTCTTATTTCTCTTATGTCTTCTACACTGTTGTTTGATGCTGCATCCATTTCTACTACGTCTGTTAATGAACCGTCTAGTATTGCTTTACAGATTTCACATTCATTACATGGTTCTCCTTCTTTAGGGTTTTCACAGTTTACTGCTCTTGCTAGTATTTTTGCTATTGATGTTTTCCCTGTTCCTCTTGTTCCATTTAGGAGATATGCATGCCCTACTCTTCCTGTTTTTATTTGATTTTTTAATGTTGTTTTTATGTGCTCTTGTCCTACTACTTCTGAGAAGGTTTTTGGCCTAAATGCTCTATATAATGCTGTATATGCCATGTTTGCCCCCTTTATTAATATTAATACGGAATTAAGAGTTTCTAAGTTCCTTATGTAATCAAGAAACTCTTAACTTCGCATAATTATCTTCTAAAGGAAACTAATCACTTCGTGATTACTTTCCTAAAAATATAATTAAAATCTAACTCCTCTAGGGAAAGTACACTTCACATAAATGCACTATTTATCGCTGCTTTCTTCCGAACCTGACGAGATTCATAGCTTTTTATTGAAATCTACTCTCCATACAAGAGTCAGATTTTAGACTTATATTATTATACATCTTATTAAAATTTTTTTCAATGTTTTTATCTTAAATTTCTTCTAAAAATTATTTCTTTTAAGTCTGTTTTTTCATAATGTGATGTTCCTTCTTCTATTATGTTGCCTGATGGTAAGTCTAATGTTACGGTTCCTGTATATATCATGTCTGATTTTAGTTTTATTGATATATCAAATGATATTTTACTTTGTATGTCTTTATATTCTATGTTTTGTTCTTTTAGTATTGTTCCATCGTGTTTTATTTCGTCTTTGTTTGAGGTATATGTTCCTATGTCTTCTAGTGCGTATCTAAATAGTACTAGTCCCCCTTGGTTTGCTATTTCTAAGTTTTTTATGCTTGTGTTTTCTTTTCCTGTATATTCTAATTTTTCTTTTATTTCATTTTCTTCTGTGTTTTCATATGTTATTTTTTCTTTTTCCGTAGGTTTGTACAGTTTTATTGTTCCTATTTTAGGTTCTTCTATTATTTGTAAATTGTCTATTATTATTTTGTCTATTATTTCTGTTTCTTCATAGTTTTTGTTTTTTGATATTTCTAAGTATATATCATTGTTTTGTGAGAGTTTTAGGTTCCATTTGTTTTCTGTTTGCTCACTTTCTATTTCATTTCCTTCTGCTGTGCTTATTACCATTATTTTTGATAGTTCAAATGGTAAATTGTCTTCTCCTTCTACATTGTATTTTAATATTAATAATGCTATTATTGTTGCTATTAGTACTGTTATTAGGATTGCTATGAATATATGTATTATTTTTTTTATTATTTGGTCTTGCATATTTTTGTCTCCTTTGTTATTTTTTTTGCCTTAGTTCTTTGAAGAATTTTTTTAACATTTCTTCACATTCTTTTTGATGTATTCCTTCTTCTTTTTGTACTTTATAGTTTTGCTTGTATTCTTCTAATACATTTGTTACTGAGCCACATGCTCCATTTTTTTCGTCCATTGTGCCTATGTATATTTTATCTAGTCTTGCATTTATTATTGCTCCTGCACACATTGGACATGGCTCTAGTGTTACATACATTTCACATCCATTTAGTCTCCATGCTCCTATTTTTTTGCTTGCTTTTTTTATTGCTATTATTTCTGCATGCATTGTGGTATCTGCTTTTTCTTCTTTTTGATTATGTCCTCTTGCTATTATTTTTCCATTTTTTACTATTACTGCTCCTATTGGTACTTCTAGTTTCCCATAGGCCTTTTTTGCTTCCTTTATCGCTTCTTTCATGAATTTATCTTTTTCTTCCATCTTAATCTCCATTTTGGTGTGCCCAGGCCGACTCGAACGGCCATCGGTTGCTTAGGAGGCAACTGCTCTATCCAGCTAAGCTATGAGCACATTTACTTGTCTATTATATTATATTTTTTTTTTATTTTCAAGAGGGCATTTATGCATTTTTAGAAAAAGGATTACTGTATAATGGTTTTATTATATAAATTTGTGTTTGTAGGGGCGCCCTTTGGGCGTCCGTTGAAATAATAGGATTT
>CAOKMR010000023.1 GCA_948469815.1 uncultured Clostridiaceae bacterium
CAGAAGTATATGTATTAACAAAAGAAGAAGGTGGAAGACATACACCATTCTTCAACGGATACAGACCACAATTCTATTTCAGAACAACAGACGTTACAGGACTAATAGAACTAGAAGCTGGAACAGAAATGGTAATGCCAGGAGATAACACAAGAATGACAATAGAATTAATCACACCAATCGCAATCGAAAAAGGACTAAGATTCGCTATCCGTGAAGGTGGTAGAACAGTTGGTTCTGGTATCGTTACAGAAATATTAGAATAATAAGAAGAATAATAAAAATAAAGAAAGAGTCTACACACTCTTTCTTTATTTTTATTATTCTTCTTATTATTCACAAGGTAGCGGAACGCTACCTGACCATAAAAACGCATGAAAAATTGCGAAGCAATTTTGCAGGAGTTTATATGGTAAAATATTTCGTTTCTAAATATACACAAGGTAGCGGAACGCTACCTAAATCCATATCTCTGATTTCCCTAGGGAAGTTAGAGTTTTTTAATATAAATGTAACAAAAAAGATAAAAAAATTTAACATAAAAAGACTAAAAGTATAAAATGTAGTTCCGTAAAAGCATCTATAGTCAACGAAAAATGTCGAAAAAAGAGGTATTGAAAATGGATAATAAATGCATATATAATTAAAAGAGGAAAATAGGCTGCATCATTTAAATAAGATATGCAAAGGTAGAATAAAGGGGATAGCCTCTCTTAAAAAAATGGAGATGGCAGATGAAAGCTGATAGAGGGTGCTAAACAGAAATAATAATATATAAAAATATACAAGGGGGGCATACAAAAATGAGAATATGGAAAAGAAGAAATAGAAGAGAAGACTCTGAAACCCTTGGCGCTGTAACACACACACACACACACACACAAGCATAATATAATAGATATTACAAAAAGTGGAGGGACTACAATGAACAAAAGTAATGAATTAAAGGAGCAACCAAGAAAAGAAGTGAAATGTAAAAAACAGAGACACAGTAAAAAATATGTAAAAGAAATAAAGAAAAAACTACAAGTAAGTATGTTTAGTATAGCAATGATATTACTGCTAATTGCTGGAAGCAAATTAGCAGGACTTCATGTACCCCTAAATAATATAAAAGATATAGGAAAAGAAAAATTAACAGCAGATGAAAGTAAAACACAAGAAGAAACGATAGGAAAAAGAGAAACTACAAAAGTAACAATAGCAGAAGATGGAGCAATAGTATGTGATAGTATAGTGCAAGGAGTAAGAGATAGTGAACTAAAAAATGGAACATACACATTCAGAGTAACAGGAAATATAAATGGAACAAATGAAACAAAAGATTACAAAGTAGAATTAATAAATTATTATGGAGATGTAACATATGCATTAAATGCAGGAGAAACAAGTAAAACAGTAAGTTTAGGAGATAATACTACAGAATATAAAATGTTAGTGGTAAAATACCATAAAAATTTAACGATAAATAAAGGAGTAACAGTAACAGCAACAAATGTATCAAACCTAACATATAAAAAAGGAATGTATTTATGTGTAATGGGGGAACTAAAAAATAATGGAACAATAAGCATGACAGCAAGAGGAACATATAATCAAGTAGGAGAGAATGTATACTTATGGAGAAATTCAAACAATACATATGAATATGTGCCATCTGTTGGTGCAGCAGGTGTTAATAGTAATACAGTAGGGCAAAATGGAAAAGGAAGGCAAACTGGAGGAGGTTCAGGAGGTGTAGTAGAAACAGTTTTAGGAGGCACAGGAGGAGCAGGAGCAGCAGGAACATCATATTCTGGTGGAACAGGAGGAGGAGGCTCAACTCGTACCTATGCAGGTAATGGAAGTGCAAATGGAGCAAATGGAGGAACAGGAGGTTCTTATTATGATAACTATCCTCATGGAGGAGGAGCTGGAAATCCTGGAGGCTATGGAAATACAGGAGGACAAGCTGGAGAAAATGGAACAGGTGGATTACTAATTATATATGCAAATAATTTTATAAATAATAATCAAATAGTTTCAAATGGTTCAAAAGGTGGAGATGCATATGCATCTGGAGGTTCATCAGGAGGAGGCTCAATTAATATATTTTATAATATATTAACAAAGAATGGGGAAATTTTAGCATCAGGAGGAAGAGCAGCAAATAGAGTTCCAACTAATGGATATCAAGGACATGATGGACATGTAGGTGGAAATGGAACTATTACTATGATGCAAGTAAAACCAAAATTGGAATACCCAATAAAAGCAAAACTAAACATAAATCAAACCTATATAAAAGCAGGAGAAAAAATACAATTAACAGTACAGTCAGGAACAGACGAAACTAGCAACCCAGACGGTGTAGGGGAGCATCCGTCCATAAACGACCTAAATAACAATGAATTTACTTGGACAAGCACCAACAAAGATATAGCAGAAGTAGATGGAAACGGATTAGTAACAGGACTAAAAGATGGATATACTAGTATATATGCAACATATAAATATACAGACGAAGAAGGAAACGAAAAAACGATACTAGCAGAATGCATAATAAATGTAAATCAAGAAAAAGCAACACCACAAATAGAAACAGGAAATGGATTCACGGTAGTATTAAAAGCAGATGGAACAGTTTGGAAGGTAGGAAATCAGGACATTAACACAGATAACATTGAAGGACGCTCAGAAGGTACCCCTACCCAAATAAAAATAAATGAAACAGAAAACCTAGAAAACGTGGTAAAAATCGCAGTAGGCACAAACGAAATATTAGCATTAACAGAAAATGGAGAAATCTATACATACAATATAAGCGATGAATATGCAATAAAAAATGAAACATTAACTAACATTGTAGATATCTCTGCTGGAAATAACATCTATATAGCATTAGATGCAAGTGGAAATGTATACACATGGAATAATGAAACAGAACCCAAAAAACAAGAAATAGAAAACATAATAAGAATATCAGCAGGAAACGGAAATGTAACAGCATTAGAATCAAATGGATTACTATGGACATGGGGAGAAAACGGAAAAGGGCAACTAGGACTAAACAGTAAAATAAACATTGAATATCCAGTAGCAGTAGAAACAGAAGTAACAGAAACCTCAAGTGGAGGAACACATGCGATAATACAAAAAACAGACAGAAAAATATATGGAACAGGAGACATGTACCAAACAGCGGTATATGAAGAGATAGCAGTACCAAATGTAGGGGGAGACCCTATGTCTGACCATGATGTAAAATATTTTAAGACAGGATACAACACAACAACAATAATGTTACAAAATGGAAGTATATATGGAGAAGGAGGAAACACAAGAGGAGAACTAGGAATAGGAACAAACGAAAACGCTGGGCAATTCACACAAGGGCTAACACTAGATACATCTAATAACAGTGTAACAAATGACAACCCAGACAATGTAGGGGTGCACAGAGTGCATCCACTGGAAGACGCATTAATTATTGGAGATTCAATTGGAAATAGCGAAACATCATCACTAAACACAGCTGTAATACTAGAAAACGGTAATATATATGTAACAGGAGACAACAGCAATGGACAAATAGGAGATGGAACAACAGAAAGCAAAAACTACTACACGAAAATGGGATATGCAGAATTAGACTATGAAGAAAAAGAAATAATCCTAGATGAAACAGGATACCAAATAGACATAAATAAGCTAAAATATAATGAAACAACACTAAACGTATATGATAACAACACACCAATAGAAATAGGAAAACTAGAATACACATTAAGCGATGAAGAAATAGCAACAGTAAACGAAAATGGATTTATAACAGCACATAAAACTTCAGGAACAGCAGAAATAACAATAAAAGATGTAACAAATGGATATGAAACAAAAATAACAATAATAGTAAAAAATATAAGACTACAAGACACAGACACAGTAACATACATCTACAACATAGACGACCTAGTAAAATTCAGAGACAGTGTAAACGCGGGAGCTGACTATGCAGGAAAAACAGTATATGTAATGGAAGATATAGACATGAGTCCAGCCTGTTCAGAAACAGTAGGTTCATGGACACCAATAGGAGCAACAGGAACAGTATTTGCAGGGACATTTGATGGAAACTATCATACACTAAGTAATTTGTATTACAATTCAAATGCTTATAGGAATGTAGGACTATTTGTCCAAAATAATGGGGTAATACAAAATTTAATATTAGAGAAAATATACATTTATTCTTATCAAATTGGCAATGAAATGCTTATTGGCGGAATAGTATCTATTAATGCAGGAACTATACAGAATATAGGAATAAATAATGGAACTATAGAAGTTATAGATAATATTAAAGATTCAAGTTCAAATTGGAGAATAATATATGCAGGAGGAATAACAGGATATAATGGTAAAGATGTAATTAGTTGTTATAATAAAGCAAATATTAAGACTCAAACTGAAGATGTTTTATCAACAGTAACATATTCAGGAGGAATAACTGCAAGAAATTCAGGAAAAATTGATAATTGTTATAATATAGGTACAATAAATAATATTGGAAGAAGCGCTTTTTCTGGAGGGATAATAGGATTAGTTGCTACAGATATATCAACAATGATAAATAACTGTTATAATTTGGGGACTATTAATACAAGTGGAACAATAGAAAATCAAGCAGGAGCATTTATAGGAAGAAATGGATATGGTTCAGGACAAATACCAACTAAAATTAATAATTGTTATTATGGTGGAACAACTACGTTACATGCACAATACTATTGGAATGGTTCAAGCATTGTTACATCAAAAGAAGGTAATGTATCACCAACAGAAAACCTAAAAACCTACGCTTCAACCCTAGGCACAGCCTTTGAAAATGACTACTTTGATATAAATGGAGGATATCCAATCCTATGGTGGGAAGCACCAACAATCGAATTAAACAAAAAACAAGCCTATATTAAGGCTGGCGAAAACCTACAATTAGACGTTGTAGTGTCACATTGCAATGTGCCCGTAGAAAACCTAGACAATGTAGAAATCACAGACTTCAAATGGAACTCTACAAACGAAGACATTGCAACAATAAACGAAAATGGACAAGTAACAGGACTAAAAGAAGGACATACAACAATCTATGGAACACACAAAGAATATGAAAATGTACACGCAATGTGTATTGTAAACGTATCAGGAAAAGAAAACATAGCAACACCACAAATAGAAACAGGAAATGGATTTACAGCAATATTGAAGGCAGATGGAACCGTATGGATGACAGGAAATGAAGAAATTATCGGAGAACCTGCCCAAATAAAAATAAACGAAAACACATACCTAGAAAACGTAATCAAAATCTCAGCAGGAGCAAACCATGTACTGGCATTGACAAAAGACGGGGAAGTATACGCATGGGGTAAAAACGAGGCAGGACAACTAGGAATAGGGAACAATGAAAATACCACATATGCAACAAAGGTAACAGGTGAAGGAGGAGCATCAACCTTAAAAAGAATAGTCGACATCTCCGCAGGAGAAAACGGTTCAACAGCAGTAAACGAATTCGGATGGGTTTTCGTATGGGGAAACGGAACTCAAGGAGAATTCGGAAATGGAGGAACAACCTCAAGTAATGCACCAGTAAAAACCGTAGTAAACAATGGAATATCAGCCTCAATAGGAGAAGGACATGTAGTTGCCCTTGGACAAAACGGAAAACTATACACATGGGGCAAAAACAATGCAGGACAACTAGGAATAGGAAACACAACAAACAATACAATAGTAGGAAAAATAGCAGAAGGAATAACAGAAATATCAGCAGGAGGAAATAAAACAATAGTAAAAGACATAGAAGGAAACATATATGGAACAGGGCAAAACACAAACGGAGAATTAGGAATAGGCACAAACACAAATGTAACAACTTTAACAAAGGTAACATTACCAGACATTGTAACAGAGGAAAACAATAATACAGACACGACAACCGATGACGGACGCCCAGAGGGCACCACTACAACCAAGGTGAAATACATAAAGGCAGGAACCACAAACACAACAATATTATTAAACGATGGAACAGTATGGTCAACAGGAAAAGGAACAAACGGAGAACTAGGAAATGGAAACAATGACAATTCATCAACATTCGTACAGGGATTAACCCTTGTAGAAACGGATAATACAGAAATTAACAACCCAGACGATGTAGGGGCGCACAGTGTGCGTCCGTTGGAAGGCGTATTAACTATCGGTCGAAACACAGGTTTAAACACAGCAGTAATACTAGAAAATGGAGATGTCTATGCCACAGGAGACAATACATATTTACAAATAAGTGATAACAAAATAGCATCAACAAACTACTACAAAAAGATGGAATATATAAACTTAGACTATGCAGACAAGATAATAGAAATAGACCAGACAGGGTATTCAATAGACAAAAACAAACTAAAATATCTATATGAAACAATAAATGTATATAATCAAGAAGAACAAAAAGAACTAACAATAGGAGAAATAGAATATGAACCATTAGATACAAATCTAATAAAAATAAACCAAAATGGATATATAACACCACTAAAAAAAGAAGGAACAACAGAATTAAAAATAAAAGATATAACAAATGGATATGAAACAAAAATAAAAATAATAGTAAAAACTATAAGACTACAAGACACAGACACAGTAACATACATCTACAACATAGACGACCTAGTAAAATTTAGAGACAGTGTAAACGCAGGAAACGACTATGCAGGAAAAACAGTATATGTAATGGCAGACATAGACATGAATCCAGCATGTTCAGAAACAGTAGGCTCATGGACACCAATAGGAGCAACAGGAACAAACTTTGCAGGAACATTTGATGGTAACTATCATACATTAAACAATTTATACTATAATTCAGAGGCTTATACTAATGTTGGATTATTTACTCAAAATAATGGAACAATACAAAACTTAATATTAGATAATTTATACATTTATGCTTATAAGACTGGAGTGAATGACCAGATTTATGTTGGAGGAATAACAGGACTAAATAATGGAAATATAATAGATTGCGGAATAAAGGGAGGAAGTGTAACAGCTTATAATATAACAGCAATTAACTCGGGTTGGAGAAATACAATAGCTGCTGGAATATCTGGAAGGAATAAATCGAAGATAATTAATTGCTATAACACAGCAAATATAGTAGCTCAAACTTATTTAAATGCAAATATAATAACAACTCAAGCTAGTTCAGGGGGAATATCAGGATACTGTGATGAAGATGGTCAAATAGAAAATTGCTATAATGCTGGAGAAATTAAGGCAATTGGTTCACAGATTTTGTGTGGAGGAATAAGTGGAAGCATAATGGGAAATAATCAGTTATTTATAAAAAATTGTTATAATATAGGTTCTATCATAGCAACTGCAACATCATCAAGCTATTGGTTTGCCGGAGGAATTGTTGGAATGAATGGAAATGGTGGTTATAAGCAAGTTACCCCAGTAATTAATTGTTATTATGGAACAGGAACAGCCTATTCACAATATTATTGGAACAATTCAGGAATGTCAGCCTCAACCTCAGGCAAAGTATCACCAACAGAAAACTTAAAGAACTATGCTAAAACATTAGGTACAGCCTATGAAAACGACGACTTCAACATAAATAATGGCTATCCAATCCTATGGTGGGAAGCACCAGCAATAGAATTAAACAAAAAACAAGTATACATAAAAACAGGAGACCAACTACAATTAGAGGTTGTAGGGGCGCACAGTGTGCGTCCGCTAGAAAACCTAGACAATGTAGAAATCACAGACTTCGCATGGACATCAAGCAACGAAGACATTGCAACAGTAAACCAAAACGGACTAGTAATAGGACTAAAAGAAGGATATACAACAATCTATGGAACACACAAAGAATATGAAAATGTAAACGCAATGTGTATTGTAAACGTATCAGGAAAAGAAAACATAGCAACACCACAAATAGAAACAGGAAATGGATTTACAGCAATATTGAAGGCAGATGGAACCGTATGGATGACAGGAAATGAAGAAATTATTTGTGCAAGCACAGGTACAAATATTGCCACGCACGATAACCCATATGATGTAGGGGCACCGTTTGCGGGAATACCTACGATAAATTTGGCAGAACCAAATTTAACTGGGCTCGAAGAGGGACATGACACCACTGTGCCCGTTAAACCTAAACAGGTAAAAATAAACAAAAACACATACCTAGAAAATGTAATCAAAATTTCAGCAGGCTCAAACCATGTACTAGCATTAACCAAAAACGGAGAAGTATACGCATGGGGTAAAAACGATGCAGGACAACTAGGAATAGGGAACAATGAAAATACCACATATGCAACAAAGGTAACAGGCGAAGGCGGAGCATCTACCCTAAAAAGAATAGTAGACATCACAGCAGGAGAAACAGGAAGTACAGCAATAAACGAATTCGGATGGGTTTTCGTATGGGGAAACGGAACTCAAGGCGAATTCGGAAATGGAGGAACAACCTCAAGCAATACACCAGTAAAAACCGTAGTAAACTATGGAATATCAAGCTCAATAGGTTCAGGACATGTAGTTGCCATTGGACAAAACGGAAAACTATATACATGGGGCAAAAACAATGCAGGACAACTAGGAATAGGAAATACAACGAATAATACAATAATAGGAAAAATAGCAGATGGAATAACAGACATCTCAGCAGGAGGAAATCAAACAATAGTAAAAGACATAGAAGGAAACATATATGGAACAGGACAAAACACAAACGGAGAATTAGGAATAGGCACAAACACAAATGTAACAACATTAACAAAAATAACAATACCAGACATTATAACAGGGGAAAACAATAATACAGACACGGCAACCGATGACGAACGCCCAGAGGGCGCCCCTACAACCAAGGTGAAATACATAAAATCAGGAAAAACCAACACAACAATATTATTAAACGATGGAACCGTATGGTCTACGGGAATAAACACAAACGGAGAACTAGGAAATGGAAACAATGACAATTCATCAACATTCGTACAGGGATTAACCCTTGTAGAAACGGATAATACAGAAATTAACAACCCAGACGATGTAGGGGCGCACAGTGTGCGTCCGTTGGAAGACGTATTAACTATCGGTCGAAACACAGGTTTAAACACAGCAGTAATATTAGAAAATGGAAGTATATATGGAACAGGAGACAACACATACTCACAAATAACAAACGAGACAGAAGAAGGAACAAACTATTATGTACCAATGAGATATATAGACATAACAGCACCAGAAGAAATAGAAATACAAGTAGGAGATAACAGGACTTTAACACCAGAAGAATTAATATACAAGAAAGACACAATAAACGTATATAAACAAGATATACTAGAAATACCACTAATAGACTATACCCAAATAGAAGACGAAAAAATAGCAACATATGAAGAAGGAAGAATAGAAGCCATAAAAGTAGGAACAACAAAACTAAAAGTAGAAGAAGAAATACACGATATATTATTCTATATACCAGTAAAAGTATATGGAAAAATAGTAGGAAGTATAACAACAGAAAACCATGAAGGAAAGCACATAGCAGACGTAACATTATATGAAACAGAAGATACAAGACCAGAAGAAAAAGAGACCACACGGAGACGGAACAACAAGAGAAGAAATCAGTGCAGTTCAAACAAAAGAAGATGGAACATATGAAATAAAAGTATATGAACCAGGACTATATGACATAAAACTAAGTAAAAAAGGCTACCTAAACACAAGAATAATAGAAATAGAAGTAGGAGAAAAAGATGGCATAATAGAAGTAGAAGAACAAGCGCTAGTAGCAGGAGACGTAGCAGTAGATGGAGAAATAGAGATAGATGACTTAGTAGACATAAATGACAATTATGGAGTAGAAGTAACAGAAGAAAACAAAGAGGAAAAATCAATATTCGACTTAAACGAAGACGGAAAAATAGACTTATTAGACCGAGTAATACTAAAGAAAAACTATGGAAAAATAGCAGAAGAAATCAAATGGGTAAAACCAAACAGAAGAAAAAGAAAAATGTTAGAAGAAGACGGAACAGAAAATGAGGCATTAAAAGACGAAAACCAAGACGTTCTAACATCTGACATCTCACATCTGAACTCTCAACAAGACATATCAGTAATAACGGATGAAAATGGAAAAGTGTTACTTACAAGACTAGAAGAAAAATATTTAATACTACCAATGACATGTGAATACAAAATAACATCAGAATATGGAAAAAGGACACATCCAATAACAGGAGAAGAAAAACTACATGCAGGAATAGACTTAGTAGGGGAACACCATACAGAAATCCTAACAATAGCAGAAGGAACAGTAACATATGCAGGAGAACAGAATGGATATGGAAACTGTATAGAAATAAAACACAATGTAAATGGAAAAACAATATATAGTTTCTATGCGCACCTATCAAAAATAGAAGTAAGAGTAGGAGAAAAGGTAGAAGCAGGAGACATAATAGGACTAGAAGGAGGAGCAAAAACAGACCCAAATCCAGGAACATCAACAGGACATCACTTACACTTCGAAATAAGAACAGCTAGTGGATCAGGACATAGTATAGACCCAAGAAAATATATAGATTTTTAAAAAATAAATTTTGAGAATGAGACAAAAAGTGAATATAGGGGGGATATATGCTACAAGTTGATGAAAAACGACCCAATGTAATAACTTATGAAAACGATAATAAAAAAAACAGTAATAGCCAGATATGTAGAAAATGTGATATGGAAAGAAATGAAGAATTTTTGTTAAATCCAAATAGTTTAGATTTATAATCATATTGAGAAATTACAAGATATATTGAAGACAAAAATACGAATTCCGTAAGGAATTCGTATTTTTGTGTGCAAAATGTAACAAAAGAGATATAAAAATTTAAAATAGAAGGGCGAAATCGGAAGACGCTATTTCCGCAAAAACATAGAAGTCAGACGAAAATGGTCGAAAATAAGAGTATTGAAAATGTATTACAAATATTTATATAATTAATTAAAAGAAAAAGGTTTTTGGTAGTGCTTATATAGATAATATAAAAAGGGGAGGAACCAGAATGAACAAAAAAGTAGAAGCAAAAGACGAGAAAAGTAAAAAACGTGGAACCCTTGGCGCTGTAACACACACACACACACACACACACAAGTATAATTTAAAAGACATTGAAAATGAACACATAATAAAATATGGAGGTACTATAATGGAAGAGAATGAGAATATAAGAAAGAAAAAAGAGTGTGGCAAACAAAAATACAGTAAAAGATATGCAAAAAAAATAAAGCAAAAACTACAAGTAAGTATGTTTAGTATAGCGATGGTATTACTGCTAATTGCGGGAAGCAAATTAGCAGGACTTTCTATACCTATAGATAATATAAAAAATATAGCAAAGGAAAAATTAACAGCAAATGAAAGTAAAACACAAGAAGATGTCAAGCCATCAAAAGTAACAATAGCAGAAGATGGAGCAATAGTATGTGATAGTATAGTACAAGGAGTAAGAGATTGTGAATTAGAGAATGGAACATATACATTTAGAGTAACAGGGAACATAAATGGAACTAATGAGACCAAAGACTATAAAGTAGAATTAATAAATTATTATGATGATGTAACATATACAGCAAATACAAGTCTAGGAGATAGTACTACAGAATACAAAATGCTAGTAGTAAAATATCATAAAAACTTAACAGTAAACTCAGGAGTATATGTAACAGCAACAACAGTATCAAGTCTAACATACAAAAAAGGTATGTATTTATGTGTAATGGGAGAATTAAAAAATTATGGAACAATAAGTATGACAGCAAGGGGAACATATAATCAAGCAGGAGAAAATGTATACCTTTGGAAGAATTCAGATAACTCATATGAATATGTACCAGCAGTAGGAGGAGCAGGAGGAGCAGGTGTTACTAAGAGCTACTCTGGTAGTTCAGATAGTCATCTTCATGGCAATACTGGTGCTAGTGGTTCTCATCGTCAAACTGGAGGAGGAGGATCAGGTGGAGCTGCTGTACAGTATAGTGGTACAGCTAGAAGCGGTAATGGTGGTTCTGGTACTTCTTATTCAGGTGGTGCTGGATCTGGTGGAGTTGCTGTTTACCGATCTAACCTTACTGGTTCTGCTGGAAGCTCTGTGGGTGGCAGTGGTTCTGCTGGAGCTGTTAATAATACAAAAGCATGGAATGTAGTAGGATGTGGTGGCGCTGGTAACTTTGGTGGAACTGGGTACAAGGCAAAGTATAAGGTTGGTCTCTCTGCATATAGTCCAGCAAGTGGTTCGAGTGGTACAGGTGGATTACTTGTAATTTATGGAGGTAGTATATCTAATTATGGAATCTTGTCATCTTTGGGTAGCAATGGAGGTACGAAATTTGAAAATGGTATAGGCTCTGGAGGAGGTTCTTCTGGAGGAGGTTCCATAAATATATTTTATAATAAGAAATTTCTTAATAGCGGAAGTTACTCGGTATCAGGTGGAGCTGCAATGACTGCAAATAATGGTGCAACTGGTGGAAAAGGAGGTACTGGGAGTGTAACATTAACAGAAATTATGCCGAATTTAGTATATGCTATGAAAGACATAAGACTAAACAAAAATGAAACATATAATATAGAAAAAAGCAAATTATCATATGTAGACTTTAATAAATCACAAACAGATTTTGTACCTATGGGAGAAATAGAATACAAAGTATTAGATGAAGAAATAGCAAAAGTAAACAGTAATGGAGAAATAATAGGAATAAAAGAAGGAAAAACAAAAGTAGAAATAACAGATACAGCAAATGGTGTAAGCACATATATATATGTAGAAGTAGTAAATAATGTAAAAATAGATGTTCAAGAAGGAAAAAACTTTACAATAGCATTAAAAGAAAATGGAACAGTATGGAGTTATGGGTTAAATACAAATGGACAATTAGGATTAGGAGATAATGAAAATAGAATAGAACCAATACAAATAGAAAATTTAAACAATATAAAAGAAATAAGTGCAGGATATTCTCATAGTTTAGCATTAACAAAACAAGGAGAAGTATATGCATGGGGAGCAAATATAAATGGACAAATAGGAACAGGAGAGGAAAGTGACAGTAATCTTCCAATAAAAATAGAAGGAATATCAAACATAATAAAGATAGATGCATATAAAAATAAAAGTATAGCGCTTTCAAGTGATGGAAAAGTATATGTGTGGGGAGAAGGCTACTCTAGCTTGCCAATGAGACTAGTATTTGCAGAAAAAGTAGTAGACATATCAGGAGACATAATTTTAACAGAAAAAGGAAAAGTATACAATATGGCAAATATAGGGACACCAATAGCAGGTTTAAGTAATATAGCAAAAATATCAGCAGGAACAAATCATAATCTAGCTTTAGATGTTGAAGGCAATGCATACTCATGGGGAACAAATACATATGGAGAATGTGGAACAGCAGTGGCAGGGGCAAGAGGAGTTGCTGAAGTAGCAACTAAAATATATGAAATATCAGCAGGAAACTGTACAAGTATATTAGAAAGTGAAGATGGAAGTATATATGTATTAGGAAACAATGCAAATGGACAAATTGGGTTAGGTAGTACAGCAAAAGCAACAGGAGCAACAAGAATCGCATTAGCAGAAAATGTAAAAATAGCAAGTATATCAGCAGGAGAAGGAACACACTCAGGACTAGTAGATACAAATGGATTTGTATGGCATACAGGACTAAATACAAATGGAGAATTAGGAACAGGAAATAATGCAAATAAAAATATATTTACAAAAACAGGAAATGCAAGTATAAATACAGGAACAAAAGAAAAAGAATATTTAAATCTAGGAGAAACATTAACTATAAATAAAAGATTAGAAAATACTTTTAATTTAAAAATAGGATTATTAGATGATAATCCAGATAACTTTGAAATACAATTATCAGATAATGAAATTTTAGACATGGAAGGAAATAAATTTACAGCAAAAGCATTTGGAGTAGTGAAATTAACAGTAACACATACAATAACAGGGCAAACAAAAGAAATAGAAATCATAGTCATGCCAAAGATGGAAAGTATAGTACAAGGATTTAGAGATGCAGATTTAAAAGACGGAGAATATGAAGTATATATACAAGATCAATCATATATAGTAGAATTAATAAACTATTATGATGATGTAAGATATTCATTAGAAGAAGGACAAACAACAAGAACAGTATCATTAGGAGATAGTAGTACAGAATATAAAACACTAGTAGTAAAATATCATGGAAACTTAACAATAGATAAAGGAGTAACTCTAACTGCAACAACAGTTAATAACTTAACATACAAAAAAGGAATGTACATATGTGTATTAGGTGATACATATAATAATGGAACAATAAGCATGACAGCAAGAGGAACATATAACCAAGCAGGAGAAAATGTATACCTTTGGAAAAACATAGATGATAGTATAGAATATGTACCAGCAACTGGAGGAGCAGGAGGAGCCTCACAAGGTACATCACGACATAATACAGTACTTAATGGGAAGTCAGGAATTTCAGGAACAGGAAGACAAACAGGCGGAGGAGGAACAGGAGCAGGAAGAAACTGGATTAAATCAGTAACAATAGGAGCAGGAGGAAGAGGAACATCATATTCAGGAGGTAGTGGCTCAGGAGCAGCTAACTCAGATGGATCATATGGATGGGCAGTAACATCAGGAGCAGGTTCATCAGTAGGAGGAGCAGGAGGAACAGGTGTCGTAGGTTCTGGTAATCAATCTGGATATGGACAAATATCTATAGGAGGAACAGGAAATCCATCAGGTTCTTATCAAACATATAGAGAAGCAGCAGTGAATTATGTTGAAAGAAGAGGAACAGGAGGACTATTAATATTATATACAAATGATTTATATAATGAAGGAACCATCAGTTCAAATGGTATATCTTCAAGTACAGCAGGATTATCAAGAAGCTATGGAAGAGTAGACCCAGGAGGAGCATCAGGAGGAGGTTCTGTAAATATCTTTGCACACGAGGTAAAAAATTTAAACATAATAACAGCAGCAGGAGGAGCAGCAACTACTCAAAGTAGCACAGGAGGAGCAGGAGGAAATGGAACAGTCACAATAAATGAACTAGGGTCAGTATTAAACTATGTAAAAAAGGAGATAGAATTAAAAACACAAGAAGAATACCAAATTGATGAAAGTAAACTATGGTATATAAAACTAAATGAAATTCAAACAGAAGACTTAAAATTAGGAAACTTAATATATGAAACAGAAGATGGAAGTATAGCAACAGTAAGCGAAACAGGAAAAATAGTAGGAGTAGGAAAAGGACAAACAAAAATAAAAATAACAGACCAAGAAAATGGAAACAGTACATACATAATAATAAACGTAACAGAGGAAGGACAAAAAAGAGCACAACTAACAGCAGGAAAAGACTATGTAGTAGCACTAAAAGAAAACGGAACAGTATGGACATGGGGAACAAACGAAGAAGGACAACTAGGATTAGGCACAAACAATAACCCAGACGATGTAGGGGCACCGTTTGGGGGAATACCCGAAACTCGTGACACCACTGTGCCCGTTTGCGTATCAACATTGACAGACATAAAACAAATAGAAGCAGGAGAAAAAACTGCAATAGCCTTAGACGAAGAAGGAAATGTATACGCATGGGGAGCAGGGGTAACAGGAATACAAAAGGTAGAAGAACTACAAAACATCGAAAAAATAAACAGTCATAAGGACAAATTCTATGCAATAGACAAACAAGGAAACGCATACATATTAGAAGCAAACAATATAGGTGAAAACAATAACACAGATAATATAGACTCAGCTCTAATACAAAAACTAGAAACAGGAATCGGAATAGAAGACATACAAGGAGAAATATACTTAGGAGAAGATGGAAGAATATATTTCATAAAAGAACCACAAATGCCAGTACAATATTTAAATGGAATAAGTAAAATAGAAGTAGGAGAAGACCACTATGTATTTTTAACAGTAGAAGGAAGAGTATATACTATAGGAAAAGGAGAATTAGGACAACTAGGAAAAGAAAATTATATACAAGGAAAAACACCAAACTTAGTAAAAACAGAAGAAGGATACCTAGAAAATGTTACAGAAATAGGAGCAGGAAACAAAACAGGAATGGCAGTAACAAAAGAAGGAAAAGCATATGTATGGGGAGACAATGCAAATGGAAAAATAGGAATAGTTGGAGCAAAAACAAATAATGTAAAAGAAATAACAGAAATACAAGACAAAGACGGAAGAAAATTAAGCATAAAAGAAATGGAAATGGTAGAAGGAGGATACAACAACACATATATAGTAGACAAAGAAGGAAATGTATATAGTGTAGGAATAAATGACAAAGGACAACTAGGAGTAGGAGACAAAGAAGGAAGAAAAATATTCACTCAAGTAGGAAAAATAGAAATAAAATCAGAACCAGAAGACATAAAATTAGCAAAAGGAGAAACAAAAGAAATATCAATAATAGCCAAAAATGGTTTCAATCTAAAAAGAGACTTATTAGAAGGACAAGAATTAAACATAATAAACACAAATGAAAACGAAATAAAAATAGAAAAGATAGTAGGAATAGACAACACAGGAATAACAAACATAAAAGAAAGTAAACCAAACTATAGAATAACAGGAAATAAAATAGGAAGAGTAGATATAGAAGCAACACAAGGAGAATACACAGGAAACATATGGATAAATGTAGTAAATGAGGAAAAAGCAGAAGCATCAGCAAAAGTAGAAAATGGAAAAGGATTTACAATAGCCTTAAAAGCAGATGGAACAGTATGGGGATGGGGAGCAAACGAAAACGGTCAACTAGGACTAGGAAACACAGAAAACAAAACAGAACCAACGCAAATCACACTAGGTATAGGCAATAACCAAGACACTGTAGGGGCAGGCCCTGTGTCTGCCCGGAACACAGAAAAACGAAGCAAGAAAAATAGAAACAATAAAAGATATCTCAGTAGGAGAATCACATGTAATAGCCCTAAACAAAAAAGGAGAAATATACACATGGGGACTTAATAAACAAGGGCAACTAGGAACAGGAAACACAATAGGATGTAATAAACCAACCAAAATAGCAAACCTAAGAGACATAGAAAAAGTACAAGCAAAAGGAAACACAACATATGCAATAAACAAAGAAGGAAAAGTATATGCATGGGGAGAAAACTATGGAAAAACCCCAAGCCTAATAAACATAGAAGAAAACATAATAGACATAGGAAACAAATACTATCTAACAGCAGAAGGAAAAGTAAAAAGAATAGAAGACAACAGCGAAATAAAAATAGAAACAAACACAACAGAGCCAAATCCAGACGCTGTAGGGGCACCAGAAAACGAAAATAAAAATACAGAAGAAGAAACCCAAGAAAGAATAGAACAAATATCAGAAGGAAAAGACCATATATTAATGCTAGGAAAAAGTGGAAAAATATACAGTTATGGAAACAACACATATGGACAACTAGGAGACGGAACAACAAACTCAAGGGAAAATAACATCACAACAACTGTAGGGGCAGGCCCTGTGTCTGCCCAAGAAAGAAACATCTTAGAAAACATAATGGAAATATCAGCAGGAAACCAATACAGCATAGCAGTAGACAAAGAAGGAAAAGTATACACATGGGGAAAAAATAACCAAGGACAATTAGGAATAGGAAACAATACAACAGACCAAAACCAAGGGACTGTAGGGGCAAGCCCTGTGTTTGCCCGGAATAAAAGAAGTAAAAATAGGAAACGGGGAAAATATAGAAAGAGTAGAAGCAGGAGAAAACCACACAAGTGTATACACAAAAGAAGGAAAAGTGTATACATGGGGAGCAGGAGAACAAGGGCAACTAGGAACAGGAGAAAAAGAAGACAAAAGGGAAGCACAAAAAGTAGGAAAAGAAATAGTAGAAACAAACACAAGTGAAATACTAATAGAAGAAGAGGAAAGCTATAAAATAGAAAGCAAGATAAACGACTTCAATCTATTCAAGGAAAAAAATGGAGAAATAGAATATGAAATACTAGATGAAGAAATAGGATATTTAGACAAACAAACAGGAGAAATAATAGGAAAAAAAGAAGGAAGAACAGAAATAATAGCAAAAGAAAAAGGAACAGAAAACAAAGGAATAATAAAAGTAAGAATACTAGAAAAAGGAACAAAACCAGACACAATAGAAATATTAATAGAACCCCAAGTAAAAACAGCAGGAAGTAGAACAGCAATGTTAAAAGTAGACGGAACAGTATGGAGTTATGGAATAGGAAAATATGGAGAACTAGGAACAGGAAAAGAAGAAACAACAGACGAACCAGTAAAAGCCATATTCCCAGAAGGAACAAAAATAATAAAAATAGCAGTAGGAGAAAACCATAATCTAGCACTAGACAGCAAAGGAAATGTATGGACATGGGGAAGAAACAACTATAATCAACAAGGAAATAGTAGAACAGAAAACGTACTAATCCCAACAAAAATACAAGGAATAACAAACATAAAAGAAATAGAATGTGGAAGCAACACATCATATGCAATAGGAAAAGAAGGACAAATATACAGTTGGGGACAAAACGAAAACGGAGAAGGAGGAATAGGAAACACAGCAAGCAAAATAGGAAAAAACGAAATAAAAGGAATAACAAAAGCAATAGAAATAAAAGCAGGAAAAAACCATGCAATAATCCAAAAAAGCACAGGAGAAATATATGCAATAGGAACAAACCAAAATGGAGAAAGTGGAACAGGAAAAGAAGAAAGTAAAATATTAAATGCAACAAAAATAGAAAACTTAGGAACAGTAGTGGAAATAGGAGCAGGAGACAACCATAGTATGGCAATAACAGAAGACGGAACATTATGGTCATGGGGAGCAAATGAATCAGGGCAACTAGGAATAGGCACAAATAGTTCTCAAAGCACACCTCTCATCACTCACATCTCAAACATCAGCTATATAGACGGAGGAAAAGGCTATAGTATAGCAATAAACAACCAAGGGGAAATGTATACAACAGGAGCAAATGAAAGTGGAGAACAAGGAAATGGAAGCAAAACAGGAACAAATACATATCAAAAACTAGAAACAATAGGAAATGTAATGCAAGCATCAGGAGGAAAAAGACATACAGTAATATTAAAAAAGGATGGAACAGTATGGGGATGTGGAGACTACACACAAGGAAACGAAGAAATAAAAAGTAAAACAAAAAGTGACATACCAGTACAAATAGGAGAAAACGAAACAGGAATAAAAGAGACAGAAATAACAATAGGAAAGCAAGAAACAAGAACAATAGCAGAAAACTATGCAAATGAATTTAATCTAATAAGACAAAAAGGAGAAAGCAATCTAACATATGAAAGTGCAAACCCAGAAATAGTAGAAGTAAATGAGCAAGGACAAATAATAGGAAGAAAAGTAGGAACAACAAGAATAAAGGCAACAGAAAAAGATGAAACTAGCAAAAAATACAGTATACTAGTAAAAGTAGTAGAACAAAAAGGACAAGTAGCACCAAAAATAGAAGGAGGAGAAGACTTTGTAGGAATACTAAAAGCAGATGGAAGTATATGGACAACAGGATATAATGGAGATGGAAGATTAGGAACAGGAGACAATATAACAAAAGACATACCAAGCAAAACAAATGTAATATCAACATATAAAGACATAAAAGTAGGAAAAAATTTCATACTAGTACTAAGACAAGATGGAACAGTATGGAGTGTAGGAAATAACGAAAATGGACAACTAGGAAATGGAACAACTAAAAACAAAAACAAACTAGCACAAATAACAAATTTAAGTGAAATAGAAGAAATAGAAGCAGGAGAAAACTACGCAATAGCAAAAGACAAGCTAGGAATAATATATGTATGGGGAAGCAATAAAAACGGACAAATAGGAAGCAAAAACAAAGGAGAAAACATCTTAACTCCAATTCAAATAGAAGAGATAAAAGAAAGAACAATAGATATAGCAACAGGAAAAGAACAAACTATATACATAATGGCAAATGGAAAAATAAAAGGTCAAGGAAACATATTAAATGGAGAAATAGACGAAATAGAAAACCCAATAAAGGCAGAAGTGGGAGAAACAGAAATAACAATACTAACAGCAGACAACGAAATATACAAAATAAAAAATGGACAAATTGAAAAACAAACAATAGAAAACGTAATAGATATAAGAAGTAAAAATGGAAACACAATATATCAAACAGCAAATGAAAAAATATATGTAGAAGGAGAAAATGGAGAAGGGCAACTAGGAATAGGAAATACAAATACAATACAAGAACCAACTGAAATAAACAAACACGGACAAAACTCATTTGGAATAGGAATAGGAAACAGCAACACATATATAATAGAAAACAATGGAAATGTATATGCAAGTGGAAATAATGAAAATGGAAGCATAGGAAATGGAACAAGATTAAACTCAGAAGAACATACACTAATAGGAGACAGAAAATACACAATAGAACCAGAGACAAAAGTAATGGAAATAGGCGAAACAGAACAAATAGAAATACAAAAAGATAGTTTCAATGTATTTGGAAACAAAGAAATAAACAAAGAAGAATACGAATATGAAAGTGACAATACAGAAGCAATAGAAATAGCAGAATCAGTTCTAACAGCAAAAGCAGAAGGAACTGCACACATAACAATAACAGACAAAACAACAAATGAACAAAAACGAATAACAAGAATAGTAATACAACCAGAGCAAAAAGAAGAAATAGAAAGAGTAGAACAAATAAAAGTAAATGAAATACAAGCAAAATTAAGAGCAGACTCAACAGCAGAAGAAATAAAATATGGAGTACAAATAAAAACAAACGAAAACACGGGAAAACTAGAAATAATAACAAATAAAGAAAGCGACAGAATAAGCATAGACGGAGGATTAAACTGGAGTAACAATGGAAAATTAACACAAGAAATAAGCATACCAGAAAAAGAAACAGAAATAGAAATAACAATAGGGATGGAAAAACAAGAACAAACAGAAGGAGAACCAGAGCTAGAAATAAAAAAATACAAATTAATAATAGAAAAACTAACAGATGATACAAAACTAAAAGAAATAGAAGGCAATATAGCAAATGAGCAAGGAGAAAACAGAACAATAAAAGCAACAGCAATAAATATAACAAAATACAAAATAGAGCTAGAAAAAGGAGAAAAATTACAAACAATAAAAGGAATAACAAATAATGAGGAAAGCTATATAAGCATAGATGGAAAAGAATATGAAAAACATGAGCAAACAAAAACACTAGAAAACAAAGAAACAGAAGCAATTAGAATGCAGGAAATAAAAATAACAGTAAAATCAGAAGCAGGAACAGAACAAGAATACACACTAGTAATAGTAAACAAAGGGGAGGAAGGAGAAAACCCAGATCCAGGGGAAAATCCAGACCCAGGAGAAAACCCAGACCCAGGGGAAAATCCAGATCCAGGAGAAAATCCAGATCCAGAGTTAGATCCAGAACCAGACATAAACCCAGATACAGATACAAATATAGACAAAATATTTGTAAGTAAAGGAGACGAACAAAAAGAAGCAATATTACAAGGGGATGGAACATATCTAGTAAAAATACCAGAAAGTTACGAAACAGTGGAAGTAACAGGAAAGGCAAGAAACGTAAAAGCAAAAGTACAAATAAATGAAACAGGAAAATATGAACAAACACAAGCAACAGAAGAAATACAAACAATAGAAAAGATAACAGAAGTAAAAATAACAATACAATCAGAAGATGGAACACAAGAAAAAGAATACATGCTAAAAATAGAAAAAGAATCAAGCAATACAGAACTATTAAAAATAGAAATAAATGGAGACATTAATGTAGAAAAAAGAGAAGATGGAACATATTACTATACACTACAAAATTCAGAAAGCCAAATAGAAATAAAAGCAACAACAGAAGACGAAAAAGCACAAGTAAAAATAGAAGCGGGAGAATATAAAACACACGAAACAACAAAACAAGAACTAATAAGCCAAAAACAAACAGAAATAAAAATAAGAGTAAAAGCAGAAGATGGAACAACAGAAGAATACACACTAATAATAGAAAAAACAGGAAGCAACACAAGACTAGAAAAAGTAGAAATAAATGGACAAATAGCAAAATACATAGAAAGCAAAAACAGATATGAAATAAAACTAGACGAAGAAATCCTAAACATAACAGCAACAGCAGAAGACAAGTTAGCGACAGTACAATACATAGATGTAGGGGCATCGCTTGGGGGAATACCAGAGGGAAGCGACACCGCTGTGCCCGAAATTGGAAGAAGCACCATCACAATAACAAAACAAGGAGAAGAAACGCAAATAAAAGTAAAAGTAACATCACAAAATGGCAAAGAAGAAGAAATCTACACAATAGCAATACTAGAAAAAGCAAGCAATAATAAAATAGACACAATAAAAGTAAATGGAGAAACAATAGAAGTAAAAGAAGACGGAAGCTATTATGCAGGAATAAAACACAACGAAACAGAAATACAAATAGAAGCAACAGCAGAAGACCAAAATGCTAAAACAACAATAAACGAACAAACACAAAACACATATATAGCAACAAAAACAGAAAGCATACAAGAAGGAAAAACAATCTACAACTACACAATAAAAGTAGAAGCGGAAAATGGCGAAACAGCAGAATACAACTTAGTAGTAGAACAATTAGAAGGAAACACAAACATCATAAAAGTACTAGTAGGAGAAGAAGAGATAAACCTAAATGAAGCAACACTACAGGAAGATGGAACATATTACTATAAGACAAACAGAATAGAAGAAGGATATGTAAAGGTAGAATTAGAATCAGAAAAAACTGCTGTATCAATAAATAATGTAGAAGGTTCATTACAAAAAGTAAACCTACAAGAAGAAAGAAATGAAATAGCAATAAAAGTAAAAGCAGAAGATGGAACAGAAAAAGAATACAAACTAATAATAGAAAAGAAATCATCAAACACAGAAGTAAAAGAAATAACAGGAGAAGGAATACTTAGAACCGAAATAGAAGAGACATTAGCTCAAGTAATTGTAAGGGAAGATTTACAAACAATAGACTTAAAAATAACGCTAAAAGACAATAATGCACAATTAAAACTAGAAGCAGAAGAGACCTATGAAACAAAAGAAATAACAAGAACAATAAATCTAAATGAAAATGAAGAAAATGAACCGATAGCAATCAATCTAAACATCAAAGCAGAAGATGGAACAGAAAAAGAATACACAATAAGTATAATAAAAGACATAAATTTAGCACTAAAAACAGTACAAGTAAATGAAGAAACACTAACATATAACAGTGAACAAGGCAGATACGAAAAACAAGTAGAAAATGGAAACAAGCCACAAATAACAATAGAAACAAATGACCCAAAACAAACGATCCAACTACTAAATGAACAAAGAACAGTACTAGCAACAGGAACAGGAAGCCTAACAACAACGCAAACACTAGGAACAGCAAACCTAATAACCAAATACATAATAAAAGTAATATCAAACAAAGGGGAAAGTTATGGAGCAAATGAAAGCGAACTATGGATAACACAAAAATCAATAGAAACAGGAATAATATATGTAAAAGTAGATGGGCTAGAAACAAATGTAAGTGAAGACAAAACAACATACATAAGTGAAGTATCAGAAAAAGAAAAATATGCACTAGAAATAAAACTAAAAGACGAAAAAGCGCAAGTAGAACTACAAGACCTAGAAGGAAACACACTAATAGACAAACAAACTGGAATACTAAAAGGCGAGTTAGAAATAGAAAACGAAGAAACAAAACAATACAAAATAAAAGTAACAGCAGAAAATGGAAGCCAAAAAGAATATACACTAGAAATAACAAGAATAAGCAGTGAAGTAGAAATAGAACAAATAACAATAACAGACTATAACGAAGAAGAAACAGAGATAATAACGAAAGAAGTAACAGAATATAATGAAGAAACAAAGACATATAAAATAGTAGTAAGTAACAATCTAAGACAAACAGAAATAAACATAAAGACAAATGCAAATAACATAGAAATAGACGGAAAAGCAACAACAAGTACAAACAGAACATTAATAGGACAAGGAACAAACAGAGTAACAATAAAACTAACAGCAAAAGATGGAACAGAAGAAATAAGATACCTAGAGATAATACAACTATCAAATGAAATAGGAATACAACGAGTGGATGTAGACGGAAAAGAAATAAAAGCAAATGAAGCAGGAAACTATGAAGCAACAGTAACAAATGAAACTGATCTATCAGAAGTAAAAGTAATCCTAAATTCAAAAACATCAAAAGTATCAATAAATGGAGAAATAGAAAAAATAAAACAAAGTACAACCCAAATAAGCAAAGGACAAAACAGAAAACTAAGAATTCCATTAAAAGTAACAGCAGAAGATGGAACAACACATACATACACTCTAACTCTAAACATAAAATCACAAGATACATCAGTAAAACAAGTAAAAGTAAACGAAGAACAAGCAACAAAGCAAGAAACAATAGAACAAAACAAATACACAGCCTACATAGGAAAAAGTGAAACAGAAGCAAGAATAGAAATAATAGCAGGATTACAATACTCAGAAGTAAGCCATATAACAGAAGCAGGACAAGAAACAAAGGAAAAAGAAAAACTAATATACACAATAGACACAAGCAATCTAGAACAACAGATTTATGAAACAACATTCAAAATAATAGCAGAAGGTGGAAAAGAAAAGGAATACACAATAGAAATAAAAAGAAAAACAGATGATAACACAATAAAAGCAGTGTACATAGATGATAAAGAAACAGAACCAAACATAGGGCATGAAGAATATGAAGATGGAACATACTATGGAAAAACAACAGCTAACATAGCAAAAATCAAGATAGAAACAAACGACAAAAACGCAACAATAGAATATACAGGAAAAACAGGAACAAACATATTAGAGCAAGAAATAGAACTAGAAACAAATAATAAAATAACAGAAATACCAGTAAAAATAACATCACAAGAAGGAACAGAAAAATTCACAACAATTTACATAGAGAAAACATCTGGAAACAATGAGATAACAACAGTAAAAGTAAATGAAAAAGAAATAGAAAAAGAAGAAACAGAAGAAAGATATATAGCATACATAGGAGAAAATGTAAATACATCAAAAATAGAAATAATAGCAGAAAACGAAAACACTATAATCAAAAGGACAAATCAAGATGGAACACCATATGTGGATCAAAAAGGAGAAGAAACAATAGGCAAAGGACAACTAGTAATAACAGAATTAGAAACTATAGAAAATGCAACAGAAATCTATTTCAAAGCAATATCAGAAAGCGGAAGAGAAAGCCAAAACAAAACAATTACAATAGAAAAAATGAGTGGGGACACAACTTTAAAAGAAATCTATGTAGAAGGAAAACTAATTACACTAAATGAACAAGGAAAATATGAAGCAAACATACCAGACACAAATCAAACACCAACAATAAAAGCAATAACAACAAATGAAAAAGCAAATGTAAGAATAGGATTAGGAAAAGAACAAATGCACATAACAGAAGAAAAAATGACATTATCAAACAAAAAACAAACAATAATTCCAATAACAGTAAAAGCACAAGCAGGTCAAACAAAAGTAACATACTTATACATAAACAAACTATCAACATCAGTAGAATTAAGTACAGTAACAGTAAACGAAAAAGAAGAGGACTATTATGAAGAAGGATTAAACACATATAGATTTGTAGTAAACAACGAAACAACAGAATTCGATTTATTGGTAATAGCACAAGACGAATCAACAATATTAGAAAAAGATGGAATAAACAAAGGAAACACAATAGAAGAAAAAATAATAATAGGAAAACAAGAAGAAGGAAAAACAATAAAAATAAAAGCAATAGCAGAAGCAGGAAACGAAAAAGAATACAGTATAGAAATAGTAAGAACATCAAACAATACGAACTTAGAATATGTAAAAGTAGACGGAAAAGACAAGCAACCAGACCAAGGAGACAAAGAAAGCTATACAGTAAACATCAAAGCATTTGCGACAAAGGCAGAAATAGAAGTAAAAACAGAATACAGCTATGCAACAATAAAAATAGGAGACAACCCACGAAAAACTGGAAAAGACAAACAAACAATAGAATGTAACAAATTAGAAGAAATAACAATAGTACCAGTAGTAGTAACAGCAGCAGATGGAAAGACAACAAAAACATATAACATAATGTTAATAAGAACAGGAACAAAACTAGAAGGAAAAGTAATAACAGAAAATATAAACAACAGACATAAAGCAAAATTAAATATATATCTAACAGAAGACACAAGAGAAATAGGAAATGAGAAAAACGGAAGAGAAATAATAAGAGAAATAGAAACAAACGAAGATGGAACATTTGAAGTTCTAATAGAAGAAGGAGTAAGCTGTGACATAGTAATAAGTAAAAAAGGATATCTAACATACACAATAACAAACATAGAAGCAGAACAAGAACCTATAAGTTTAGGCGAAATAGAGCTAATAGCAGGAGATGTAGCAGAAAGTGGGGAAATAGAAATAGACGACCTAGTAGACTTAAACGACAACTATGGAATAATAATAACAGAAGCAAACAAAGAAGCAAAAGGAATATATGACTTAAACGAAGACGGAAAAGTAGACATATTAGACAGAAACATCCTAAAGAAAAACTATGGAAAAATAGCAGAAACAATAAAATGGGTAAAACCAGAAAAAGAGGAGGAAGAAGAACAAATACAACAAATAGAGACTATAGAACAAAGAGATAGCAAAGTAGAAGAGCAAAAACAGGAGGAGGTACAACAAGAGCAGATGCAAAAAGAAGAGAACAAAACGGAAGAACCAGGAGAAATAATAGTAAAATGGCATAAATAATATAGAAGGAAAATTTTTGTAGGGGCACATTGCATGTGCCCTTATGTCATAAGGGAGAACGCTTTAGTTAAGTACACTAAATAATTCTCCCCATAAAATAGCTTGTTTAAGCTGATATTCTTTTATTTAACATCTTTTCAATTACCATTGTCATATCTTCTAAACTAACTGGAAAAGAAATGATACCAACACCTCTATAATATATATCTATTTCTTGAACTTTTTTACCATTTACTTTTTCTGTTTGATGAACTAATATTTTTTCTATAAGTTCATTTAAGATTTCTGGCGTTAGTTCCGTTATTTCAGTATACTTCTTAACATTAGATATAAATTGTGTTAAGTCAGTTGTTTTCTTTTCAGTATTGTTTATTTCTTTTGATAATTGTTCAATTTTTGTTTTTAATTCTTTTTGTTCTTTATCATAATTAAATGATAAGTTTCTAAATCTTTCATCTGTTATCTTTCCAGATATATTATCTTCGTAAATGTGCATAAATAAGTTATCAATTTCAATTATTCTTTTCTTTGCTTGTTCAAGTTCTTTCTTGTTTTTAGAGATTTGTTTTAGCTCATCTTGTGTAGATTTTGCTAATTGTTCTTTTATAAATAAATCTTCATAATTTTTCATATAAGAAACTACTTTTTGTATATTTTCTAAAACAAGAACTTGCAATACTTCGTCTGTAATCCAGTGTGAAGTACATAAAGCAATATTTTTCTTATAACTTGAACATCTGTAATGGTCTTTTGCGTTTAGGTCAGTAACAGGAGATTGAAAATACATTTTTTTGCCACAATCATTACAGAATAACAATCCTGAGAAAATACTTTTCTTGCCTGACTTTGTAGGATTTTTTCTGTTATTTCTTAATTGCTGTGCAATATTCCAAGTATATTCATCAATAATTGGTTCATGAGTATTTTTAAATATCTGCCAATCTTCTTTTGGAATAGGAACTTTAGTTTTATCTTTGTAAGAACGAATGGTATATTTAAAATTAACAGTATCTCCAATATATTCTTGTCTATCTAAAATACTTGCTACTGTTGTAGCATTCCACTGATGTTTAAATTCTTGTAGTTTAGTAGGGAACTTTCTTCCAATACTTATAAAATACTCTGTTGGAGTCATGATATTTTGTTCAGTAAGTATTCTTGCAATTTCAAAAGTTCCATGTCCTTGAATAAATAAGTTATATATTTCTTTTACAACTT
>CAOKMR010000024.1 GCA_948469815.1 uncultured Clostridiaceae bacterium
GATATGCCGAAGATGGAGTAGTTGCATATACAGATATAGGACAAATGTATAGTTCATATTTAGCAAGAGATTCTAAAGAAGTTATGAATGAAGAACATGAAAGAGAATAATTATAATAAAATTATTGTAGTTAATTTTAAGAGAGGAGAAACATATAAATGAGTGCTAATACAGATTTGATTTATAATGCAAAAAGAAAAATGCTAGCAAAATATCCTAGATTTGGTAGTGAAATAGCTGTGGCTAATATTGAATTTAAAGACAACTTGAAATATCATACAGCAGCAACTGATGGAAAAAATATATATGTTGATCCGAACTATTTTGCAAGTTTAAGTGAAAATGATAGACTATTTACAATAGCACATGAAATAATGCATATAAAATTTATGCACATGTTTAGATTAAAGGATAAAAGTGGAGTAAAAAGAGATCCAGAACTTTGGAATATAGCGACTGATGCTATTATAAATGCAAATTTAGAAAGAGATGGATTTACAATTAAAGAAGGATATGTAAATATGCCAGAAGCATTAGATTATTCAGCAGAAGAATTTTATCAAAAATTGTTACAAGAAAAAGAAAAGAAAGAACAAGAACAAAAAAATAATCAAAACCAAAAACAAGAAGATGGACAAGAACAGGAGCAAGATAATCAACAAGGAAGTGGACAGAGCCAGCAACAAGATAATAAACAAGACAATGAGCAAAATCAAAAACAAGATAAAGAACAAGGAAATGGACAAAATAATGATAATTCGGAGCAAACTGAAAATCAAAATTCAGATGAAGGTAAAAGTCAAGGCGATGACCATAGTTTATGGGAGGAGGCTTTTGAACAACAACAGCAACAAGATTCTAAATCAAAGGAAAAAAGAGATGGACAAAGAAATGAACCAAAAGAGCAAGAACAAGAAGAACAAATTGAAGATGAACAGCCATATATGGATTTTGATGAAAGAGGAGAATTTGAAGATAATAGAAAAGAAAAAAGAGAAAAATTCAAATCTAGACGCGAAAAGACTGAAAAGGATATAAGAAATATAGATAAAGGAGCAATTGAATTAGGGGATATAGGAAAAAGTAAAGAAGAAATTAATTGGAAACTTCTAATCCGCAAAGAAATAGAAAAAAGTGAAACAATTTGGAGTCAAAGACGTTCTATTGCAGAAAACAATTATGCATATAGATTAGAAGAAAACGAAATAGAAGATGACGCAGAAACAGAAGTTATGATTGATGTTTCGGGATCAGTAGATTTAGAATTAGTAAAGTCATTTCTAAGACAACTAAAACCATTATTAAAACAATCAAAATTAAGAGTAGGATGTTTTAATGAGAAGTTCTGGGGTCTTGTGGATATAAAAAATGTAAAAGATATAGATAAATTTACAATACCTAGAGAAGCTAGAGGAGATTCTGCATGGACAGAGGATTGGGATTTAGCAGTTAGGTCATTTACTAAAAAAAGAGAAATAAACAAAATAGTTTTTACAGATGGTTATCCTTGTCCTGGAACTATGCCAAAAGATGATTTAAAAAGAGAAAATGTCATTTGGCTAGTTTATGGTAATGAAGATTTTAAACCTTGTTGTGGTAAAGTTATAAATATAACTGAAAAACAGTTAGAACAATTACATCAAATTGATAAAAGTAGTTCTATGGAAGATATAAGTAGATAGAGTATCAAGACTTGCATTATATTTTATAAAAATAGAGTATAAAGATAAAATAGAAAAATGCAATAACAAGATTATAAAGAAAATTTTTGAGCAAGTATAGAAAAGATATATTTATTTTTTTGAAATAATATACTGGATATAAAAAAGTTTGGAAACACTTGCGACAGTAAGCTAAAAAAAATTAGGGTGTGTATATTCCATTTTAGAAAAATATAAGTTATAATATATATGTATTCAAAATTAGTAACTATAAAGAAACAACTTTATAGTTATACCTGTTAATCAGGGTAAAGCTGATATAATTCAGCACAGACTTTGCGATTAGGGCAAAGGTAAAGTAAGTAGCACTTTTATGCCACTTATAGTTTAAACACAACTATAGGGGGAATTGTGCGTAAAATTAAATAAACAAATAAAAAAACAAGTAAAATTTGAAAAGATTATACTTGTTATTTTTTTGTGTAAAAGTAAGGAAGGAGGATAGATTAATTGTTTTTGAATACAATATAAAAATTAATTTATAAAAAAGGAGGGAAAGTACTTTGAAAACATTTAACTATGAATCAAATTGTGTAAAATACAAAGACTGTTTTTTTGATGTAGGTAAATATGAAAATGATAAGATAAGTTTATCTATTTATGGATATGTTGAAGATGATAAAGAAGTATCTCACATTTCAAATGCAACAGTTGATGTAAAAGAAAAATTAGAAGAAAATCAAGTAGTAATAGACACTTATACTAATAATATTAAAATTAACAACATAAATCCTGAAGAAAATGAATTTGAAAGTGAAGAATCTTATATTAATAAAAAAGATTTTGAAAAATTAAAGGAAGAAATAATAAAGCAGTTACAAAGTTTAGCAGATTATGTAGAAGAACGCATAGAAATAGAAAATGCTGCTTAAATGGAAGGAGAAAAATAGCATGGAAATACAAGATTTAGTAAGAGAAAATATAATAGGAAATATAAAGATAGGAACAAAAGGCGAGAAGGGACCTAAAAAATTACCATATTTTAATGTAGAAAAAGATAAAGCTACATCACAAGAAATGGTAGATATATTTAAGCAGTTATATAAAGAAAAAACAACAAAATTAATAATAATGTTTACATCTGAAAATCCATTTAGTTTTAGATATAAAAGATATGCAAATAATAAATTAGCATGTATGGGAAATAATAAAAAAGCCATAACTATTGGAAAAGATGATAAAGGATATAATACTAGAGTTGAAGTTGTGTGTGATGAAAAATGCGAACAAAGAATTAAAGGAAAATGTAAATTAGAAGGAAGTTTAAAATTTATATTACCAGGAATTGAAGCAGGTGGAGTTTGGAAAATAAGTACTAAAGGGGAGTGGTCAATTACTAATATTGCTACTGAAATCTTTAAATACAAAAAAGCAGGAAAGAGCATAGTAAATACACCGTTTGAGCTTAATTTGATAGAACAAGACTCACTTGGATATGGTACTTATTATAGTTTACAATTACATGGTGAAGATATAAAACCAAAATTAGTGACGAATACAGTACCACAATTATCTCAGTCAACTACACAGGAAACTAAACAATTAGCTGAAGGAACAAAAAAGGAAAATGAAAAAAAAGATAAAAAAGAAACAGAAACAGCAAAATTAGAAAATAAAGAGAAAATATCTCACTCTACAGAAATAGTCAATGAAAGTTCAAAAGTTGAAGAAACGAATAAAGAAATACAAGAGAGCGATTTCAATGCTAATGATGTAGTACTTAAAGGATTTATGCCAACTATGATTAATGCTAAAAAATTTGATAAAATTATATTTCAAGATATTAATGGACAAGATGTTGAATATGTTTTACATCCAAAAGCTAATCAAGAAATAATAAGTTGTGATGTTGGAACAATAATTGAGATAAAAGAAACAAAAATAGAAATTGGAAGAAACATACTTTGTAAGTATGAAATGAAACAAGTTGTAAAAAAAGATGAAAATAATAATGAAGAATTAAAAAAAGCAGTTTAATTAGGACTTAAACAGCTTTTTTTAATGTAAAGTTTTTTAATATAGAAAGGAAGATTTTAAAATGTTTAAAATAATAAAAAAATCCCTAATAATATTACTACTTGTAACTATAAATACTATAGTTTACATTACTAAAATTATACATAAATTTTATGAAAAATACAAGGGCAAAATAGAAAAATACTCCAAAAGTTTTTATTATGTTTTACAAGAAGAACTAACTAGATAAAGGATTAATTATATGAGGAATAGATATAACTATGGTGAATTAGTTAAAGTAGATGGGGTAGGAAAACAGTTTGGAAAAGTTAAAAATAAGTTAGGATTTATTATTGAAAAGGATATTTATTATCAAGAATACTACATAGAAATAATATTTGGTGAAAATGATTGGTTTAGTGAAGAATCAATAGAAAGAATATTCAAAGAAAAAAGAAATAAAGCGGAAAAATTCCAAGTTAGACTTTGTACAACAGAAGAAGGATATAATTTGATAAAAGCAGGAATTAAAGAAAAAGAGCCAATTAGTAATAATAAATTTAAGAAAATTAATATTTATAAAAAATTTGAGAAAGATGGAAAGACGTATATAATTTTAGGCTGGAAATCAGTACTCTGGCCTATAAGCAATAAAAGTATAAAAATATTAGAAAAAACTATACAAGAGTTTAGAAATTCTAATATACCATTTAAGTATGTTGTATTAAATGAAAATAAACTAACAGATATTAGAATAATGGAATTTTGTGAAAATGATAATAATGTAGATGTTTTTTCAATAGAAAGAAAAATTAAAATTAAGGCTACTAATAATAGTAGAGGAAAGGATAAAAAATGATAGCACAAAAAATATTAAATATAATGACAAAAATAGGACCAATAATAAAAGACAAAACAAATACAGAAAAAGGATTTGATTATGCATCATCAGCAAACATTATAATTAAGGTAAGAGAAGCAATGATTGATGAGAAGGTTATTATTATACCAGTAGAATTAAAACAAGTAGTCCAAAGAGGAAATGATGTAATAATAGGAATGATTTACAGATTTTATGATACAGAACCAAATGATAAAGGTGAATGTGATTATATGGATGTTAATGTACCAGGAGAGGGAGCAGATAAAGAAGGTTGGGCAGTATATAAAGCTCTAGCGGGTGCATATAAGTATGCAATGACACAACTATTTGCAATTCCAACAATAGATGATGCAGAAAAAGATAAATATACTACAGATAGCGAACAGAATGATAACAATAATAATGATGAAAATACAAATATACAAACTGAAGGTAGTTTAGATGAAAATAATATAGAAGAAATTTTAGGTAATCCAGAAGTTAATGACTTTGAAAAGATATTTGATTTAGGTGGATAGAAAGGTTGAGAAATGTATATAAAAAGTATTAATAATGTAGTTGGATATAAAGGACTAACAGATGGATTTAATGCTGAATTTAACGAAGATAAAACATATATAATAGGAGATAATTTTAGAGGAAAAACTACAATAGGAAGCTTATTTAGTTGGTGTCTAACAGGTACTACTTTAAATGGAAAAGAAAAAGAGCAAGTCGCTAATGATACTAAAAAAGTAAGGAATGTTATTGTAGATATAACATTTGTAGATAACTTTGGTATAGAACATAGACTTATTAGAGATAAAGGAAAAGAAATACATTTGACTTTAGATGATAAAGAAATTGAGCAAGAGAGTTTAGCACAATTTTATAAAAATAAAGATATATTTTTAGTAGCACATAATCCATATTATTTTTGGACTTTAGAGCCTAAGGCACAAAAAGATTTAATTAGAAATATATTGCCTACTATAGAACCAATAGAAGCATTTGAATTTTTAGATGATTATGATAGAAAAATAATAGAAAAACCAATAGATAATTTAAGTAGTTACACAGATAATAGAAATCAAGAAATTGATAAATTAGAAAAAGAGTATAATAGAAATATTGGAGTGATAGAAACATTAAAAACTATAGCTTTAGAAGATGAAGGAGTTTTACTGGAATTTGATAAAGAACAAGAATTAAAAGCACTACAAGAAAAATATAATAGTATATCAATGAATTTTGATAATTCTAATTTAGATGATTTAAAGAGAAGTATAGAAGTAATAGATAAAAGGATACAAGAAATCATCAAGGAAGATTTATCTAAAATTTCAGAACAATACAACAGAGAAAAAAATAAACTAAAGGAAGTTGAAAAAGAAAAACCAATATGTCCTTCATGTAGACAGGTAATCGAAAATAGTGAGGCAAAAGGACATTTAATAAGTTTCTTTCAAAATGAAATGAATAAATTTCAAGAAAAAGCAGACCAATTAAAAGAAAGAGCAAAAAAATTATTTGAAGAAAAACAGGAAAAGCAGGCAATTTATGATAAATTAAATACTTCAGATATGAAAGTAATGCAAGCAGAAAGAGATGAAATCAAAGAAAAAATAGATATTTTACAAAAGGAAAAGACTGATATTTTATTTCATAATCAAGAGGTACAAGTAAAAAGTAAAACAGTAAAAGATGCTAAAGAAAAATTAAATATATGTGAAAAAGCACAAAAAGAAATAAGAGAAAAATTAGAACTCAATAAAATGCAAAAAAAGATTGCTAATAAATTAAAAATATTAGTAATTGAAGCTCAAAAAGAAAAAATCAGAGAGAATTTAAATAAGGTTGATATAGAGTTTAGTAAAATTGCTAAGACAACAGGAGAAATAACAGAATGCTGTAATATACAATATGAAGGAAGAGATTATAAAAAATTATCAAAATCACAACAAGCAAGAGCATGTTTAGAAATATCTAATGTATTTAATAACATATCAGGAATAAATGTACCAATATTTGTCGATGATGCTGAAAGCACTACAGATATTCAAGCTATAACAAACACACAATTAATAATATCAACAGTTATTAAATATAACAAGTTAGAAGTTCTATATGACTATGAAGATGTTTTAGATAGAAAAGAAAAATCTATAAAAAAGGAAATTGAAGAAAGAAGTTGCTATGAATTAGTAGCATAGTTTTTAAGGTTATCAATAGATAGCTTTTTATTTTTTATAAGGAGGAATTGTTAATATGAATAAATATGAAAGTGTAATAATAGTAAAACCCACATTAAAAACAAGTGAGATAATCACAATAATTGAGAAAGTAGATAATGCAATAAAAAAAGTAGCAGACATTACAGAAAAACAAGAATTAGGCTTAAAAAAATTAGCTTATGAAGTTAAAGGTAATAAAGAAGGTTATTATTTTGTACATGAATTTGAAGTGAATGAAGATAAAAAACAGGAGGCAATTAGTGAAATTGAACGTTTTTATAGGATTACAGACGAAATAATAAAATTTATAGTAGTAAAGAGGGATTAAGATGGTAATTTACTTAGTGTATCAAAAATTCTATGCTGATTTTGAAAATGGCGAAGATGATGAAGTTTTTATAGAATGTGGATACAAAAATAAACGAAGGGCAGTAAAAAAAGCAAAAGAATTAATGAGTGTAGCAATATCAAATCATCTATATATTGATGAGGATATTAGAAATAAAAGAAATCCATTTAAAAATAATAATTGGGTTGACTTATACAAACAAGAAATAGAGCAAGAAGAAAGAGTTAGTAGCATTGTAATGGAAGAAATAAAATTAATAGCATGAAAGGAAAGATGAAAATATGAATAAAGTATGTTTAATAGGAAGATTAACAAAAGATCCAGAAATAAGATATACACAATCTAATAACACAGCAGTAACAACATTTACACTTGCTGTAAATAGAAGATTTGTAAAAGAAGGTGAAGAAAATCAGGCAGATTTTATACAAATAGTTGCATGGTCTAAGACAGCAGAATTTTGTGGTAAATATTTTGTAAAAGGACAACAAGTAGGAATTGCAGGAAGAATACAGACTAGAAATTGGGATGATGAACAAGGTGTAAAACATTATTCTACAGAAGTAATAGCGGAAGAGGTATTTTTCGCAGATAGCAAAAAAGATGCATTTAGTCAATATGGTAGTGCATTTGGAGATAATACAAAACCTGATTTTGAAGTTGCAAGTGATGATTTGTCATTCTAATTAGAGATTAAAACAATGAGAAAGTGGATTGAAAAATATCCACTTTTTTGGATATAAAAGGAGTGAATATGAAAGTATTAAATAAAGATGACAAAATAAGTTTATATGGAAATCTTAATATAAAAGTTTTAAGTAAGAAGATAGAAAAGAATATATGTATATCAATTGTAGGAGATTTACTATTTGGTCTTGTAGACAAATATTATGAACAATATGATTATAACTGGATGGATATTAGCAAGAAAACTAAAACTACTAAGATTAAGATAGATAATGAAATCATAAATCCAAATAGTTCTATAAATATATACGGCTATGTTGAAGATTGCAGAGGACTACCTAGCGAAAATGGAAAAAGATATGATTTTCATATTACAGAGATAGCAATGGCAGACATATTCGAAGAATTAGAATTATTATATTATTATTATATGTGTGAGTTTGACACTATAAAAGAGGGATTAAAGTTTGTAATTGAAAAAATAGAAATAAAATAAAAATTTGGAATGGAGTGATAAGAACTATGACAATAAGTAGACAAAAACTATTGTTAGTAAGAGAAGAAACATTCGAATATAACAAAGTTATAAAAAATACAAGAGATATATTTACTTTTGTGAAAGAAATATTAAAAGTTCAAGACGAAGCACAAGAAGTATGCTATGTAATAACCTTAGATACAAGAAATAAAATTGTTGGTTTTACAGAAATAGCACGTGGTGCAATCAATAGGTGTAATATATCACTTTGTAGATATTAAAAAATGTATTATTGAGTAATTGTGAAAAATTTATAATTTTGCACAATCATCCATCAGGAGATTCAACGCCAAGTAAAGAAGATATAAATATGACAAAACGTATATTAGAAGGTGCAGAATTATTAGGAATGGAAATGTTAGACCATATTGTAGTTGGGAATGAAGATTTCCAGTCTTGTATGAAAAAAATATAAAGATAGGAAGGAAAAAATATATGAATAATAAATATGAAATGTTTATAAGACTATTGAATTTTAATAAGGATAAATATTCAGTTGCAAAAGTTTTTAGAGATTTTATATGTTTATTTGCAATAAGTTTAAGTAATAAAGTTTCTTTTAATAAAGAGAGTAACGATATGTATGAAAAAATATATCAAAGTTATGAGAAAGAAGAACAATTTAATTTCTATGCTTTATCGGCAGAACTTACTAGGCTATTTTGTAATGAAAAAGAACCATATGACATACTTGGAGAAATATATCAGAAAATTACGAACCAAAATTACTTGAAATTAATAAACAATAATCAATTACAAGAAGTAGGAAGAAAGTTGCAAGGCATTGTTAATATAAACAAGAAAGCTAGAAATGGAAAAATGGTAGAAATGAATTGTGGTAGTGGTGCAATGATACTTGCTTATGCAAGCATATTAAAAATATTTAAGTTAGATTATAAATTTGATTTAGAAGTAGCAGCCATTGATACAGATATAATAAATGTTTTTATGACATATATTCAAATGTACTTTTTTAAAATACAAGCAGTTGTAATATTAATGGATGAAAAAACGAATAAAGAACTAATGAGATTATACACACCATCGTATGAAAACGATATGGAAAATTTAATGGTAGCATAAAATAGAATTAAATCAAAATATATCAATATTAGATAAAGAGAGGAGAAAAATTTACTCTCTTTATTATTATATAAAAGAAGGGTGAACTATTATGAAAGAAAAGAAGAAGATAAGTGCATATAAAAAACTTATAGAAGGTATTGAAGACATTATAAGTACAGGTAAATATCAAGAATTTTTGAGATTTATGAAAAAATTTCACAATTATAGTTTTAACAATAGATTACTTATTTTTTCACAGAATCCAGATGCTACAAAAGTTGCAGGTTACTGTACTTGGAAAGAACTAGGTAGAGGTGTAAAAGCTAATCCTAAAAAAATATTTATACTAAAACCAATGCCATATAAAGTTATAAAAAAAGATGATTTAGAAAATCAAGAAGTGGAAGAACTAGAACTTATAAAGTTTGGGTGGACTATAGTATATGATGTTAATGATACATATATAAAGGACGATTCAAAAGAAGTACCATTATTTGATGATATAAAATTAAATGAAAATAGTAGTCAAGAATTGTATAATACATTATTAGAAATAAGTCCTGTAAAAGTTGATATACAAAGTACAGGAAATAGCGCAGAGGGGTATTATAGTAAGTCAGAGAAAAGAATAGTTTTATCACCAAAACAATCTGAAGATGATATGACAGCTACATTATTACACGAAATAAGTCATGCCTTATATGATGAATTTGATTATTCAAAGGATAGAGATTTAAGTGAAATATTCGTAGAATCTGTTACATATATAGTAGCAGATTATTTTGGGTTAGATACAAGTAAATGTAGTTTTTCTTATATTACAAAATGGAGTAAAGGAGATATAAAAAAAATATATAGTTTAGGAAAAATGATACAGAAAACATCTGATAAACTTATAAACAAGATTGAAGAGCAAATGAAAACTACAAACAAACAAGCAGCATAAGGAGGAAAAATAATGAATTTAATAAATAAGATTCAAGAATTAGAAGGTACAATAAATGAAAGCCTAAGGAAAAGTAATATTTCTATAAAAATTATAGGAAAAGAGAATAAAGGGAGAATTATTATTTCAAAGGATAAGAAAACAAACAAAAATTTTGAAATTGAAGAAATATCATCTAGCCAGATAGATATTACTGAAAATGGAAAAGTAATAGAGAAAGGATTATTTAAGGATTATTTAGGAAAATGGATATATAATTTATATAATCCTGTGGAATATCTATATACATTTTATGGAAAAAAATTAAATGGCAAAGTATTAACAAGAGAACAAATAGATAAAATATCAAATGGACTTACTGAAGACTATAGTAAAGAAAGAGCAGAAGGTTTATTAGTGCATAGAAAAGAATTAGATAATCAGCCAATAGTAGACGAATACTTAGGTCCAATGTTTGAAAAAATTGATTATGGAAAAATTTATTTGAGATATGAGACACAAGAAATATATGATATGTTATCCGCATAAGCGAAAGGAGAAATTATATGCAAGATCATAATGTATATGAATATATAAACATAACAAATGTTATTAATCAATTAAATATAAAGAAAACCAGTACAAGAGGTAACTACATATATGCTATTTGTCCGTTTTGCCAAAATTCAACAGAAAAAAATGGTTACTTGAAAATTAATACAATTAACAATGTATATGTATGCAATAAATGTGAAGCAAGTGGGAGTTCAATAGATTTATATGCTAGTTTAAAGTATATTTCAACAAAAGAAGCATTTAAAAGGCTATTAAAAGAAACCCCAGTATTAGATGATATACCATATGTATACAATAATCCAGTAAAAAACGAGTTATACAGAGATATAGTTTATCAAAATTTTTTAGAAATGCACGAATTACATGATTCGCACTATAAAAAACTAAAGGCTATGAATTTTACAGATAAATATATTAAAGAAAATCAATTTAAGAGTATAGAAAATAATAATAACAAGAAAAAAGAAATATGTAAAAGATTGCAGGAACAAGGTTTGAAACTGGATCGGAATTCCAGGATTTTGGCAGGATACAGACTTTAAATGGAATTATAAATCTCATAATGGAATATTTATTCCTGTTACTTTAGATAACAAAATTCAAGGATTAAGGGTTTTATTGGATAATGAATATGGAGATACAGAAAATATATGGTTTTCTAGCAATAATGAGTATAATGGAACAAAAGCAAGTAATTGGCCGATGGTATTAAAAGATAATACATTAAATTGGATTGATATGTATAACTCTAAAAGTAGTACAAGTATAATTATTGCTACCGAAATGATATTAGCACATAAATTATTTAATATTACAAATAAAACAGTTATTGGTATTCCAAACAATATTGATAAAGACTTAATACTAAGTATAGTAAAAAGAATGAATGCATCTGAAGTATTTTTATATTTAGATAGATATACAATATTACATACAAGTGGTTCAATATGTGAAAACGTAACACTAGCATTAGAAGAGCAAAACATAAAATTTGAATTTAGAGTAGCATTAACTGAAACTAATTTAGAAAATAAATTAGAAGAGGATTTAGGTAAATGTAAAGATAAAAAAATTGCATAAGGAGGAACTGCCTATTGAAGAGAAACAGAGAAATTGAAATATCGAATATGTTAATAAAAGATTTAAAAGCTAAAGGCTTTCAAATTCATAAGTATTATGCTAGAACAACTAAAAGTATATATTTAAAAATTGATTATGGAGTATGTTGTGGAATAAGAATAAGCGACCATAATGGAAAGAAAAAATATAGATACAAATTTAATCTAATAAAGGAATATAAAGGACCAAAGCAAGTAATTGACAGAGGATATTTAAGATTGTTTTATGATTATAGCAATACTGAAGAACTAATTAATGATGTTCAAAATGAAAAGAAAGCTAAAATTAATAAATATGGTTTATATAATTATCAAGAATATATGAAACAAAATTCAAGGGATAATTTATATAAGTCATTTAAAAAAATTGCATAAACAAAAGGGTGGAACAGTTAAAGTTCCATCTTTTTTGAATAAAAAGAGGTGAGAGAATTGTTTAATAATGAATTTTATCCTACTCCTAAATGGTTAATAAAAAAGATGTTAGATGAAATAAATATAGAAAAAGTACAATATATTTTAGAACCATCAGCAGGAAAGGGAGATATTATTGATGAGATAAAAGAAAAATACGAGCATTGTTATAGTTACAGATACAGTAAACCAGAGGTAGATATAGATGCGATAGAGATTGATAAGAACTTGAGATTATTATTAAAGGGAAAAGAGTATAAAGTAGTATTTGATGACTTTTTAAATTTCAATACTTATAAAAAATATGACTTAATAGTCATGAATCCACCATTTTCTAATGGAGATAGGCATTTACTTAAAGCTATAGAAATGCAAAAAGATGGTGGAGCAATTATATGTTTATTAAATGCAGAGACAATTAGAAATCCATATAGCAATACTAGAAAGGATTTAAAAACAAAATTAACAGAATTACATGCAGAAATCAAGTTCTTAGAAAATGCCTTTGTATATGCAGAAAATGAAACAAATGTAGAAATAGCATTAATAAAAATCTGCATTTTACCAAAAGAAAAAGAATCTTTTATTTTAAATGATTTAAAACAAGAAGAACGAATAGAAGAATATCAAGAAAAAGAATATAAAGATTTAATAGAAGATGATTTAATAAAACAAATAGTTGATAGATACAATATGGAATTGAAAGCAGGAATACGATTAATAAATGAACACAATGCCATAAAGCCATTTATTTTAAAGCATATAGAGGGAGATTATGAAAAAGAACAACCAATGTTAAAATTAACTTTAAATGAATATAGCGAAGGAAAAGAAGTCACAATAAATAATTTTGTAAAAGCTATAAGAAGAAAATACTGGAAAGCCTTGTTTAGTAATAAAAAATTCATACATAGATTAACTAATAATTTACAAAGTGATTATTATAATCGAATAGGAGAATTACAAGAGTATGATTTTTCAATTTACAATATACATACTATAAGATGTGAAATGCAAAGCAAGACAATAAAAGGTATAGAAGATACAATATTGGATTTATTTGAGGAATTTTCGAATAAATATCATTGGTATAACGAAACTAGTAAAAATATTCATTATTACAATGGCTGGAAAACTAATAAAGCATGGATTATTAACAAGAAAGTCATTATACCATTAAATGGATTTTATAGTTGGGATGGTAGTATAAGATATGATTATAGTGTACAGTCAAAATTAACAGACATTGAAAAGGTATTTAATTATTTGGATGGAAACTTAACTCCAGAAGTATCTTTGGAAGGAACACTTCAAAGAGCAACAGCGATGGGACAAACAAAAAAAATTCCATTAAAATTTTTTGATATAACATTTTATAAAAAAGGGACTTGTCATATAGAGTTTACTAATTTAGATTTGCTAAAAAAATTTAATATTTATGGAAGTCAAAAGAAGAATTGGTTACCACCAACATATGCAAAAGTACATTATAACGATATGACAGAAGAAGAAAAAGCAGTTATAGATGATTTTGAAGGAAAGGAAAGTTATCAAAAGACTATGGCAAATATGGATTATTTTATAGTAAAAAGAAATGAATTATTGCAATTATCAGCATAAATAAAAATATGAAAGGAAGAAAAAATATGGAATGTAAAAAATTTAATTATAAGGATTATAAAAATTGTTGGTTTAATGTATGTAAATATGCAGGTATGTTTGGACCAATGTTTATAGAAATAGAAAATAAAGCAGAAGGGGAAATATGCGTTGCTACAGTTAATATGCCAAGTTATTGCTATGATGCTGGTGAAACTACAATAAAAAATTATTCTGAAAATAGTGGGATGACAAAATTTTTACAAAAGTTAGGAATAATAGATGAGGTATATTCTCGTAAAAAATGTAATCCAATGGCAGGAGAAAAAGAGACAATAGATTATTGCTCAATAAATATAGAGAAGCTTAAAGAATATAGCCAAAATTTTGATTACAATCATTAAATTTAGTGAGAAAGTGAGAAAATAATATGGATGGAATAAAAAGATTATCTGAAATGATAGAAGGTCAAAAAGATAAATATTTAATAAAAATTGTTGATTATTTAATGTTGCAAAAGGAAATGGAACAAGATTTTTTAAAAGAGGAAAAAAACTTAAAAGAAATGGCAGAATATATAGTAGGATTAGCAAAGAAAGAAGCAACTAATGGAGTAGCAGTAATAGAAGATGAAACAGTATATCAATGGGCTAAGGAATATTTTATAAAGACAAATAAAGAATTGGGAATAAAGAAATTCAAATTAGATAGAGGAAAACATGGAGATGTAACGAAAGTCGAAATAAAAGATGAAGATGATGAATTTGGCTCAATTTTTGGAGATACTATTGAAAATCCACAAGAAGAAAAGAAAGATAAAATTGAACAAATATCATTATTTGCAGAATAGGAGGTACATATGTATATAAGAAAAGAAATAAGAGCGTTTATGGAAAAAATGCCTAAAGAGATGAAAATGCCTAAACATTGGAGAAAGTTTGTAAATGAAAATGATGTAGAATATAATTTATTAATAAAACATGGTAAAGAATGTGAATGCACAAACTGTGGCAAATATTTCTATAGTGAGCAAGTTGAAGGAAATGGATGTTGGGATATATGTCCTTTTTGTGGAGGTCAATATGATGTAAGAAGAAGTAATCTAAAAAATTACTTCTTTTTATATGATTTAGCAGTAGTTGATAATGTAGATAATAAATTAGTATTAAGATATTTTGAAGTAAAAAGAATATATAATCAAGATAAAAAAAGATTCGATGATAATGTAGTAGAATATGCTAGAGTTGTTCCAGAACTTGATATTGAATTAGTAAACGACAGATTCTTTAAATATATGGCAACTGAAAGAGTATATCATACTAAAAAAATAAGAAAATGGAGAGTCTTTAATGGAATGTATGGATTAGGTCAATATTATAAATCAATTTATTTAGAAAATATAGATGAAAAAACAAAAGGAACAAACTTTCAATATGCACCAATAGTGGATGCTATAATGTATTTAGGCAATCATAAACTAGATTTTCTAAAGGTATTAGAAAAGGCAAAATATGCTAGTTTTGAATTATTAATGAAAATGGGACTATACAAACTTGCTACAAAATATCCTGAAAAGTTTAATGAAAAAGGAAGTTTTGAAAAGAGGTTTGGAATAAGCAAAGACTATTATAAATTTATGAAAAATCATAATATTGATTATGATGAATTAACAATACTTAAAATAACAAAAAGAGTAAACATAGCAATAATAAGAGACATATTAAAGATGTCGGATGATGATATAGAAGACTTAGAAGTAGCAAGTAGATATATAGACTTAATAAAATTGAGAGAATATTCAAAAAAACAAAAAAACTTTTCATTGGTTAATTATTTAGATTATATAAGAAATCTACAAAAACTGGATATTCCACTTACTAAGAGAATGTTACTTCCAGATGATTTGACAAAAGCTCACGATGAAAGTGTGAAAAAAGTTAAGGTTATTAATAGTAATGTTATAAAAGAAAAAATAAAGCAAAGATATAAGGAATTAGAAAAAAATCGATATAATGATAATGTGTATATAATACGTCCAGCTAAAAATTTAAAAGATATAAAGGATGAATCAGTACAGCAAGACAATTGTGTTTATAAGAATTATAGTGATAAATATGCCTTTGGAGAAACAGATATTTATTTTATGCGAGAAGCTAATAATCCTAAAAAGTCATTAGTAACAGTTGAAGTAAATAAAGGAAGAATAAGACAGAAATATCAAAAAAGAAATCATGAAGTTACCAAAGAACAAAGCCAATTCCTAGATTCATGGGAAAAGAAAGTATTAAATGCAGCTTAAAAATAAGAAATAGGAGAGTAGGAACTCCTATTTCTTAAAAATAATAAATATAGAAAAGCACATCAAATATTGTATTTTTCTATGTTTATTACAATTTAAAGAAAAATTTTTTTTGAAATTGCAAAATTACATAAAGACATATTACAATATTTATATATAAATAAAAAAATGGAGGTACAAAGTTATGGAAAAAGTTAATTATACTAATATAGTGAACAATTTATTAGGAGATGAATTATATTGTAAGTTCATTAAAGAAATTTCAAAAGAGAATAATGGAACTAATTTAGTTGATTTTGGAAAAGAAGTAATAGACAAATGTTGTTTCTTAATAGTAATGATAGGTATGTCAAAAAAAGTTAGGTTAGATAATGTAAAGATATGTTTAGGAGCAGAAGTTATAGAAATATCTTGTAAAGAATTTGCTAAGAAATATGAAAAATATGCTAGAGAGATTGAGAATAATATATTTGAAACATGCTCAAAAGTAATACAAAGGAGAAAATCTGTTTAAAAAATCATTGCAATTATTTTTCTCTAATGATACAATCATGTTATAAAAAATCGTCAAGGAATGGATTTAATAAATTGTACATTGGAGGTAAATATGAATTTAAGAGAGGAACTAAATAAAGAGAAGAAGAAAATAAAGAAAGAAGAGGAAATAACTGAAAGAGAAAAAGTATTTATTGAATATATAAAAGGAAATAAGATTTCTAAGGAAGATGAAGACAAAATATTAGATGAATTACAAAGTTGTATAGATAAAAACTCTTATTCTAATTCTATATATGAAAGAGAACTTGAATATTGTTCTAATTTTAAATGTACAGACTGGAAAAGAAGAAAAAAGAATAATAGTCATTATAAATATATAATTAATGAATTAGAAAAATTAAAAACTTTACCTAAAGCGATACAGTTAGTTATAAAAAACACTGAAAATGCTAACAATCTTAAATCCTATAATAAATTTTTAAAAGAAAATAATATTAAGTCATTGCAGGATAATTATACTATAGAAGAACTTGAAAATACAATTATTGCAATTGCAGAAAAATTACAACGGAAAATTTATAGATGATTTGAAATTTCCAGATATAGACAACTGCAAAATAGAAGAGTTATTTTATTTAAAAGATAAAAATTATGGTAAAAGTTTTGGAACAAAATTTACTGATTATTGGGGTAAAATGATTTGCATTAATAAACTACTTAAAGACAATAAAATTTTATTCGGTAGAGATATAATAGATTATGGGAAGGTTAGTTCTGTAAGAATAATGACAAGAAAAGAAGGTATGGAAAATTGTGGATTAAAAACATATTATATTAGAAATTTTGATATCTTAAATAATCAAAAGGTGAGTGCTTTTATTACGCATGATTTTATAATTTATAAAGACTTATCGGATAATGAAATAGAAATAGAATTAAATAAATATAGGGTTGAAAATGAAAAGTGGAATAATACTGCAAAAAAGTTATTAGAGCCATTTGTAAATAAATTATTAAGAGCTTTTAAAGATTTAGAGATTAAATATAGTGGAAATAAATCGGATTATCTATATAAAGAAAAGAAATTAAACCTATTACTAGATACTAAGTTAAAGGAAGATATAAAAAATAAAAAAATAGTTCATTTGAGTAATGATTTTAGGGATTTAATTATTATAGACGGTTGCTTTTTTGCATTAGTTGAATCTTTAAATCCTTCTGAAGAGGTATTGAAACACAATGTACATTATGGTTTTTTTTCAGATAAAGATGCGATAAGTGATGATATAGATGTGGAAGAACGTGAAAATAAAGTTGATATATCAACACCATATACAAATACCAAAAAAGCTAGCGTTGTTGGAAGAACAATTGTAGGACAAGCATTTGGAGGACAAATTGGTGGAGTGCTAGGAGCATATTCAGCAATAGAAGAAAATAAGAAACGTTCAAAAATGGAAGAAAATCATGAACCCGTTATAATAACTTCTAAATGGAAGGAAGTTTCAGTTCATATAAATTGTTTTTATACTCCAACTAATGAAAAAGATGGATACTTAATTATATCTAGAAATATAAAACATAATGATGTTATAAAACGATGGATTGAAGAAATAAAATCAGCATCAAATAAAGAAAATTTAAAAAATGGTAAAATTATAAGGGATTACTTTGAAGAACATAATTCAATTGAGTTTGATGAAGATGATTTAAATTCATATATTGTAAAAAAAAGAAAAGATATTTATTGGGATATACACAAAGAAGAAAAAAAATCATTAGAAAAAGAGTTAAATGAATTAAAAGAAGACGAAACAAATATAAAAAATGAAATACTTAATATAGATATACAAAACAAGCCTCAAATAGATAAAATAAAAGAAAAATACAATAATGAATTTGAAGAAGACAAACAAATACAATTACTTACTAGTGAAGTTAATGATTTAGTTGACAAAGAAAAAAAATTAAGTTTCTTAAAAATTTCTGAAAAAAGGAACATTAAGAATTTGATTATGAACAAAAATACTCAAATTGAACAATTGAAATTAGCTTTAAAAAATAGTAAGGAATTAATTAACAAAAAAATAAAGGAAGAAATTGATATAATAGAGCAAAATAAGAAAGAGCCAAAAGCAAAATTAGAAGAAAATTTAAAACAACAACAAAATGTAATTGATGAATTAGAGAAAAACAGATAAATTAATGAAAGAGAAAAATAGCACTATTATTTATATTACAATTATTAATCAAAGCATATAGTTAGTATTGCTAATTATATGCTTTTTATATTATAATTATCTCGACTAATAGTAAATTGTAAAAGGAGAACAATGAAAAAGGAAAATTTAAATTCTAAATACTATAAAATAAAAAAATTAAATAATAATAAACCATATTTAGATTATAGATTGGAGATAGATTGGAAGGTTGAAAATATTATAAATACTGAGTGCAAAGATGGTTATATAGTTCAAAAAGTTGAAATAGTTGATACTACAAATATTTCAAGAAGTATCATATATTACGAGGCTTGGAAGGTTGAAAATGAAAAATATATAGAGCATAGTGATTCAAAAGCAGATGACACATTTAGTAATTCTGCTATATTAGACTCAATAGGCAAAAAAGGAACGGTTGAATATTTTTCAGAGATTTATTGGATTGATAAAAATAATATTTTATACAACTCTGTAGACAATTGGGAAGAAGGTAAAATTCCAGAAGCTCGTAAATTAAAGTCAGAATTGTATGAGAACTGTCCTTATTTACATTCATATAATATTGTGTATAGAAGAGATAAATTTACTCATAAAATAAATTTTATTGATGGAAAAGTTATAAAAGAAAACATTAAAATTCATTTTCAAAAACGTAGATATATAAAAACAGAAGAATTTTATTCATATTTAAAAATGGAACTCAAAGATACTCCATATATCTGGATTGTTGAGCAAATTCGAGAAGAGTGGGAAACATCATAATTAAATTAATATTTTATTATATAAGAAATATAATGAATATTGGTATATATAAAATTGTAAAAAGTAATATATGTTTGGAATTTTTTAAAAGTTATTAATGACTATAATATTGAGTACAGATTAAATAGAATGAGCGAGTATTTACAATTTGATGTAAATGGGAAATCTGGTGAACTATTAAATGATAAGCAGTATATTGATAATGAATGGTACATAGTAATATCTGAGCCAGATGATTATTGTTTTAACTGTATTTTGAACAGAAATTATATAAAAAATATTGGCAAACCTAGAAAAATAATAAGATGGTATATAAAAATTAAAAACAAAGATGGAACATCAAATAAAGTTGTTGCAAAAAATAAGGAAAATCTTATGAAAATATGTAGATGGTTTTAAATATAGATGTGAAAAATAAATGAATAAAAATTTACAATAAGTAGGGCAAGTAATTAGGTTGAAAATTATTTGTCCCTTATGATATAATCGGAACAGAAGTAAGTTGTAAGGGAGATAAAAATTGAGTATATTAAGACCACAAAAAATTTTATTTAGTAATTTAAGAAAAATAGATAATTTACTAGATGAATTAAGCAAAAGTAGGGAACTAGATAATATTGCTATTGCAAATTATAAAGATGAAAATATAGAATTTACAGATCTTAAAGTAGATAAAGCAATAATAAATAATGTAGAAATTACGAATGGAAATTTATCAAACAATACATTTATAGATATAGAGTTTAATAATTGTAATTTTTCAAATACTTCCTTTGGAAATAGTAGCTTTATAAGATGTGAATTTAATAATTGCAAATTAACAGGTTGTAATTTTGCAGAAAGTAGGACATACAATGTGAGTTTTATAGAAAGCAACATAAGTTATGCTAATTTTTCTACTGCTAGTATAGAAAATGTATTGTTCGATAATTCAAGTTTAAGAAATAGTGTCTTTCAAGAAAATAAATTTAAGAATATAAAATTTAGACAAGCAGATTTAACACAAGTACAATTCTTTAAAACAAGTTTAAAAGGAATTGACTTTTCAGACAGCATAATAGAAGGAATGGCAGTATCTATTGAAGACATAAAAGGTGCAATAATAAATCAATTTCAAGCAATAGATTTATTATATCTACTAGGAGTAAAAGTAAAATAAATAAGAATCTTAAACTTTTGAAAGAAAAAGGACAACTATATAACAAAAGGGCTAGTAATTAATATTTGATTACTGGCTTTTATGCTTGTATTATAAGAAATATGTTCAAAAAAAGTTTACAAAATTAACATAATATGGTATAATGTATGAGTATTAAATACAATATTTTACAGGAGAATATTGAAATGAGTAATGAGATAACAGTAAAATTAAATTGTAGTATAAAAGAGTTTTGCGATTTATTAGAAAATAAAAAATTTGCAGTAGTACAAAAGTTTACTTTGAATGATACATTTTTTATACCTAAAGATTTAGATTTAAATAATATGAGTCATAGAGAGATATTGAGTAAGGCAGTAATTTTAAGGGATATTAAGGAATTTATGCCTGAACAAAATATAATAAAATTAACTTTTAAAAGTAAGCAGATAGATGAGCGAGGAAATATATTAAGTCAAAGTAAAGTTGATTGTGAGATTTTAGATGTTGAAAAAGGTAGGACATTTATTGAAGCAATAGGATATAAAAAATTAATGAACATAAAAGAAAATGATACAGTATATGAAAAAGATGATTTGCAAATAGAGATAAAAGACATTGAAAATGGAGATAACTTAATAGAAGTTGAGACTGTAGATGATAACAATGAACTTAACTCTATAGATAAAATCAAACAAAAGATAAGAGAATTAAATATTCCAATAGATACAAATGATTATTTTATAAAGAAGGCAGAAATAGAATTAGCAAAAATATTGTAGGGGGTATTATGAGTAATATCAATTTGAATCTATATAGGATATTTTGTGCAGTTGCAAGTTCAAAGAGTTATTCTGAAGCTAGTGAAAAAATTAATCAAACTGTTCCTAACATTAGTAAACATATAAAAAATTTAGAAGAACAATTAGAAACACAATTATTTAATAGAGAAAAAGATGGAGTTAAATTAACAGAAAAAGGTCAGGAACTATATAATATAGTTTCAAAAAGTATGCTAGCTTTTGAATATGGAGAGAAGGTATTGAAAGAAAAAAATGACTTATCTAATGGTACAATAACTATTGGATGTCCTTCACATATAACAACGTATTACTTAATGGATTGCATAGAAAGGGCTAAAAAAGAATATCCAGGTTTAATAATTAAATTAGTAAATAATGCGAATATTGATAAAATGCTAGAATTATTGCAAAAGCGTGAAATTGATTTTATTATTATAGATATAATGCCAGATTACAAAAACGACTTGATGATTGAAGAATTGAAATCCGTAAAAAATATATTTGTATCAAAGAAACCACTAAAAATTATAGATGTTAAAGAGTTTGAAAATTTAAAATACATATTAAACTTTGAGTATGCAAACACAACTAAAAAGTTGATTGAAATATTAGATGAATATAATGTAAAAATAAATTATACGATGGAAAGTGATGTTACAGAGGTAAGAGTAGATGCTGTAAAGAGAGAATTAGGAATTGGTTATGTAATGAAAGAAGCTGTAAAAAAAGAATTAGAAAATAAAGAATTATACGAAGTAGAAGTGCCAATAGAATTGCCAAGTGTAAGTATAAATTTAATATACATTAAGGACCAATTAACAAAAGTAAATAAAGAATTTATAAAGAAATACTTAAAGAAATAAAAGAAAAATATAAATATTAAGGTAAGAATGTCTTATAAAATGAGATATTCTTACTTTTTTGCGTTAAATAATATTTAACGTGACTTAAATATTTTAGAATAGATTTTTATGTTAAGTTATTATATACTTTTAAAGTATTAAAATATTAGAAAAGAGGAGTGAAAATGATAAGAAAAAAAGTGTGCTGGAACATTACAACAAAATGCAACCAAAATTGTAAATACTGTCATAGATTTTTAAATGTTAATGATTTGGATTATGAAAATAACAAAAGAATACTAGAAAACTTAATTGATGAACGGTATAACAGAGATTACTTGGACACGGAGGAGAGGCTTTGTTATATCCTCATGTAGTTAATTTGATGAAATTAGCAAAAGAAAATGGTATAAAGAATAAACTAATAACAAATGGATTATTACTAGCACAAAGTAAGCATAAAGAAGATATATGCGACAATTTAGATTATTTAGTCTTATCAATTGATTCAATAGACAATGAAACTAATTTAGAATTGGGGAGAGGAATAAATCACTATAATACTATAAAAGAAGTTTTGGACTATGTACAGAATAAAGATTTAAAACTAAACATCAATACGGTTATTAGTAAAAAGAATATAAATCAATTAAATGAATTAGGAAACTTCTTAAATAACTATAAAATACATACATGGAAGTTTTTTAAATTTATGCCATTAAGAGAAACAGCTAAAAAGAATAATAGACTATTTGAAATAAGTGATACTGAATTTGAAACGCAAAAAAGAGTATTCAAGAAATTTGAAAACATAAGTAATATTAATTACAAAAAAGAGAACGAAATAGAAGAAAGTATATTAATAGTAGCAAATGGAGATATTATAAAAACTGAAAATGGAAAAGATATTAAAAAGCGGTAATGCTTTATATCAAAATTTAGTAGAAATTATGAATAAGGGAGATGAAAAAATGGGAAAAATAAGAACTGTAGTAGCACATAATAATGAAGAAATTAGAAAAGCAATAATAAATTCAATAAGTGATTTAGACTATGTAGAGATAGTAGGAACTGCATGTGATGGAATTGAGGCATATAATAAAATTATAGATTTAAAACCAGAAGTGGTGTTTTCTAACTACAACTATAGTGATATAACAGGTTTAGAATTAATAAAGAAAACAAAAGAAAAATTGCAAGATAATTTCCCTAGTTTTAATACTATTGGAGAAATACCAGATAATGAGCTAATGGAGGCCATCCATATAACAGGTAACAAATTAAATGCTTGTGTAAGACAACCATATGAAGGAGAGGCAAAGAATATTGTGAAAGCATATAAAGAGTATAAATGTCAATAAATAAAAAAAGAAATAAGTTTAATTTATATAGCTTATTTCTTTTATTTTTTTTGTTTTAAATAATGTTTAGTTATATTTCTTATAAAATTTTTAGGTGTAATGAAATCTTCATTTTCAAAAAGTTTAAAAATGCCTTTATTGTTACTTGATATTCTAAAGTCGTTTACAGATTTTAAAGCATTCCTCATAGCTGGTCGAATAGAGCCAAAAGAAACGTTAAATTCTTCAGAAACTAAATAAAAAATACTTTTTAAGGAATTTATTAGTTTAGGATTATTATAACATTGCATAATGGCATATTTAAAATAATCAGCACCTAAACTCTCATTGTAAAGATTTATCTTATAAAATAATGCTCTTAAATTATCTTCATTAGGTTCATAAAATATAATATTATCTAAATTATATTGTTCAATTCCTTTTTTTATATAGCTATAGTTTAAAGGAAAATAAAATAATTTATAAACTTTAGCCATATAATCTAGTTCAATTTTTTCAGTACTGTTGTCTACCGTGAGAATTATATTACAATTTTTTCTTTCTTGTGAAGTAGTTGAAAGTTCATTAACTATTTCAGTATAACATTTATCTTTAAAATTTGAATTTATCACTAAAATATTTGGTTGAATTTCACGATATTTATTCAATGTATTAATACCACTACAACTACTGAATACATCTAAATTTTTATCATTTGCAAGATATTGACAGCAATTTGAATTTGTTTCAAGATTCTCATCTGCCACTAAAACTCTAAGCATTGCTAACCTCCACAAATGTTTTTATGTAAGGATTATATCACAGATATTATGTAAAATCAATACAAAGACAAATAATTATGTAAAATGAAACCTTCAATATTTACAAATAGCCTTTTTTAGCCCTTTTTAACCTATTAAACTCAAATGCCATAAAAGAAAATATAATTTTCACAACTTAATTAAAGTCTAAAAAGGAGCTTAATTAAAGGCTTATAAAAAACAAAAGAAAATTACAATAGGCATTTCGGACTTTAATAAGTTAAAATTTCTACCTCAAAAGAAATACTCCTTTTAGAAATTGTTAAGTCAAATTTCTTTTAGGAGTTTTTATATGTTAGAAAATTTGGCTATAGAAGAACATTGCCGTAGTCCACCAAAAGTTCATTTCAAAAATTGAAATGAATAGGAGGAAAGGGCAATGCAATACAAAGTAGATAATTATACTTTGGAATATATAGAAGATGAAGATAAATATTATATATCTTTTACAGATAGTGTAGAACAAGAGTGTAGAATTGAAATCGAGAAGGAAATATTTGATACATATATAAAATCAAAAAGAGCATATATAAAAATAAAAAACGAGACTAGTAGCATTTAGAACAATCTGTATTAACGGAAGAGGATATATATGCACGAGCATTTGATAAAAATGAAAGTCTTGAAGAAAAAGTTATAAAAAATAATGAAAAACAGAAAATGCAACAAGCACTACAAAATTTAACAGAAACACAATATAGAAGAATTGACTTACATATTGTAAATGATATTACAATACGAGATATTGCAAAATTAGAAAAAGTAAAGAAAAAACAAATAGAAAAAAGTCTCCAGTTAGGATTAAAAAAAATTAAAAAATTTTTTGAAAAATAGGGGGGACAAAATCGACTTTTGTGAGCAAATAAGTGAAGGGGTAAAAAACTCTTTCACTTATTTCTATTTTGAAAATAAAAAGTACATTGAAAATTTAATAACAATCATTGAATAAGGACTTTATTAAGAGCTAGTTTAAATTGTAGATGCAGAACTACAAAACTTAAATATTGGGTAGCACCCAATAAGGCGATAACTAATAAAGGTGAATAATAATACTCTTGTTCAGTCATAGCACGAGCGCGAAAAAACCGTCCCCAGCATTGAGAACAAGTCTAAGTTTAGGCAGGCTATAATTCATAAGTGAATTGTAGACCAGAGGAGTAATGTAGCTGATTACCATTTAATGAAGAAATAAGAATATAAAGGAATGATAATAATGGAAAGAGTTTATATAAATAAAGAATGTAGTATAGCCTATACAGTATTGGCTTTACATACTATCTTTAACAGTGGTAATAAAGAAATAACTATAGGAGATTTAGTAAAAGAAATAAAAGCAATGTTTGAAATTTATACTAATGAAGAAAGAGTAATGAAAAGAATGGATGAAATTTTAAAAGTAGAAGGAAAAAATAAGATAACAATAAGTACAGGATTGGAAAAGATAGGGATGACTATAGAAGAATGTGCAACATATTTAGGAGTAAGCGAGAGATTAGTTGCAGAGCTTGTTAAATTACCAGATTTTCCCTGTGTCAAATTTAAAAGAAGAATTTTAATAAATAAACTTGGTATAAATGACTGGATGACCAGAAATACAGGGAAGTTCCTTAAATATTAAAAAGATTTTTTTTGAACTTGGTTTTAGTAGTACATGAGTATATAATAGATATATAAATTATATTCAAACTCTACTAAAACGCATATAAGAGGTGATTTTAGTGAGTATAAAAAATAATAATGATGATGTAAAAAATAAAGAAAAGAAATCAGGTGGTGCAAAAAGAAGAAATAAAGGTGAAGGAACAATTAGAAAAAAAGGCAACTCTTATGAAGGGAGAGTTACAGTAGAAATTAATGGAGTAAAAAAACAGGTATCTGTATCAGACAAAGATAAAAGAGTTGTAATTCAAAAGATGGCAGAAGCAAGAAATGATGCAGCCAATAATTCATACATAACAAACAGCAATATAACTGTGAAGGAATGGATGAAGAAATGGATTAACATATATAAGAGAGGAACAGTACGCAATAAAACATTAAGTGGCTATATAGGATATATTAAACAATATATTAATCCTGAAATTGGGGATTATGAATTACAGAAAGTAAAACCAATACATATAAAACAAGTATTACAGAAAATGTTAAATGGTGAATGTAAAACTACTACCAAAAAGTTAGCACTGAAAACAGTAAAAGAAACTTATAATGTATTGAATATGGCATTTCATGAAGCAGCAGAAAATGAATTAGTAAAAAATAACTGTGTAGAAAAGGTTGAACGACCTAAACCACGAAAAAAAGAGCCTAAAATAATGACAAGAGAAGAACAAAAGCAATTTGAAAGTATGTTAAGTGGTAAATATGATTTTACAGTTTACTTATTTTTATTGAAAACAGGAGAAAGAGCAAGTGAAGCATCAGGAACTAATTGGGAAGATATAGATTTTGAGAATAAAGTAATAAATGTAGTTAATGGCTTAGTACTAACAGCAAGATATAATGAAGATTTAGAGATAGAATGCAATGAACTTGAGGATACTGATCTAAAAAGTGAAAGTAGTATAAGAAAAATACCAATGTTGTTTGAAGTAGAAAAATTGCTAAAAGATTATAGAGAACAATACATGCAGGTTAATGGAATAACAACAATAGAAGAATTAAAAGGAAAACCATTATTTTTGACGAATAATAGTAATAGAATTAAGGCTGATTTTTTATGGAAAAAGTTAGATAAATTTTTGAAGAAAGAAGGTTTTAGACATATTGGAGTGCATCAATTAAGACATACATTTGCAACGCGATGCTTGGAAGCAAGAGTTTCACCTAAATATTTACAAAAACTATTGGGACATTCAACTCCAGAAATGACAAATTTATATACACATTTATTAGAAGAATTTGAAACAGAAGAAAACGAAAAAATAGATGAATATTATGCGAATAAGGTTGCTAAAAATGAAAAAAGCAAAAGAAAAACTTATAAAGGGAAGATAAAGGGAAAACTTAAAATTATTAGGAAAATAGCTTGAAAATTTTAAATTAGAGATTTGCAGAATATAGCTAAAAGTCAAGAGTAATAAGTAATTCAAGGAAAAAACATTATTAACAAAGTAACAAAAGCATCAATAAGTACAACTGGCTCATAACC
>CAOKMR010000025.1 GCA_948469815.1 uncultured Clostridiaceae bacterium
CTAAGTGTGAAGCCCACCCTAAGATAAGATATCCCATACCGTAAGGTAGTAAGATACCATGAAGACTACATGGTTGATAGGTTGGAGGTGTAAGTGCAGTAATGTATTAAGCTGACCAATACTAATAAATCGAGGGTTTAACCACAAAAAAGGTTAATTTGAGGGTTTATGAAAATTACATAAACGAAGATTTATGATGAAGGTAAGTCATCTATGCAATTTTGAGTGTACGATAAAAAATTTATGAAAAATGAATAAAACACTTGCAAAAAGAGAAAACTAGGTATATAATAAGTACACGAAACATTTCTGGTGAAAATGACGTAAAGGAAATACCTGTTCCCATGCCGAACACAGAAGTCAAGCTTTACGTGCCGAAAATACTTGGAGGGTTCCTTCCTGGTAAGATAGGTCTTCGCCAGTTTTTTTATTTTATATTAAAAACGAATTATAAAAATATCTTAATAGATATTTTTATAATTCGTTTTTTCTTAGGTAAATCTCTTGCAAAACAATGTTATATATTGTAAAATTATAAAAAGAATTTGTTTATAATTATCAAAAGATAAAATAATATAAAGTATTTTGTATTACACTTTTTAGTATAGGAAACTAAAAGCGACAAACATTTTAAAAATAAGATAGTATACTATATTATGAAAATTAGGAGTTTTAAAAACTTTAGTTTCTTAATAAAAAATCAAAAGGTGGTTAAGTATTATGTTTCAAAATATAGATGTAAAAAATGCAGATACAGCTGTAAATGAAGAAGGAAGTAATTATAACAAAGGAAAATTTGAGATTTTTAATAATATAATAGGACAAGCCCTAACAAAGCAAAATTTGTTTTTATATTTAATATCTTTCATGATGTCTATGGTATCATGTGGTGATGGAATAGCACCATTTGGGATGGCAATATTTGCAGCCGCATGTTCTAATTCTATACCTGTTATATTTATATACATTGTAACAATGATTGGAACAGCTTTAAAATTCGGATCAGCAGGAGTTTTAAATTATCTATTAATATCATTATTATTTGTAGCAATGATTTTAATATTTAAACCATGGTATCAAGAAGAATATAAAAATGAGAGAAGAAAACTTGGAAGATATGTATTCTTAGCAACATTGATAATTCAAACTGTTGAGGTATTATTTAATGGATTTTTAATATATACATTTCTTTTAGGAATAGCGACAAGTATTACAACATACATATTCTATAAGATATTTTCAGAATCTCTAATAGTTATTAGAGAATGGGGAATAAAGGAAGCATTTTCAATAGAAGAAATAATGGGAGCAGCTTTAATGGTATCAGTAGCATTACTTGCAATTAGTAATGTAACGCTCTTTGGTCTAAATATTGGACAAGTATTAATGATTATAATGATATTAGTTTTAGGCTGGAAAAATGGAATTATGGTAGGAGCAACAACAGGAATTACAATAGGAACTGTTATTGGAATTATAGGAAATGCTGAACCAATGCTAATAGCATCATTTGCACTTTCAGGAATGATAGCAGGAATACTAAATAGATTTGGAAAAATTGGAGTTATTATAGGGTTTATGTTAGGAAATGCATTACTTACATATATATATAATGGAAATACAGTCGCAGTAATTTATTTCAAAGAAATATTAGTAGCATCATTAGGACTAATTCTAGTTCCAAAAAGCATAAAAATTAATATAGATGACTTATTCGATAAATCATCAGCATTACCACATGGACCAATATATAAACTAACAGAGGACAAGTATGCAGCATCTAAACTAAATAATGTTTCAGATGCAATTCAAGTAATGTCAGATACATATAAGGATGAAAAAGAAGAAAAAGACCCAAAGGAAATATTCCTAAATGAATTAAGCAATAGATTAGAAAAAGTGCAGGACAATGTATTATATGAAGACATATATAACTTTAATAATGGAATAGCAGAGGATACTTATAATTTATTAAGAAAAAAGCAAAAGATAACAAATATAGACTTGCAAGATGTTTTTAAAAATCATAGTGCATATATAGTGAGTTTAGACAATACGCAAGACTTAGAAGAAATTGATAAAAATACACAGGAAATTACAAATATTATTAATGAAGCATATAAAATAAGTAATGTTACGTATATTTGGAAACAGAAAATAGATGAAAGCAAAAAGGTAATGTCAGATCAATTAGAAAACGTTTCAGAGGCAATTTCTAATATTGCAAAAGAAATTGAAAAAGATGAGAATAAATTTACAAAAGAAAGTGCAAAGATAAAGTTATTAGCAGAAAATAGCAATATAAGCATTGTTGATTTAAAGATAAAAAAGAATGATGAAAAGTATTTAGTAAACTTATATACAGATAAATGTAAAGATGAATGTTATATAGAAAAAATAGAAGAAATATTATCACAAGTATTAAAAGATGAAATTAAATTACAGAAAAAAGAATGTGCAATAGATGAAGAAAATAATGTATGTAAACAAATTTATTCATCACAAGATAAATATTTATTAAGGGTAGGAATAGCAAAGAAAACAAAGGATAAATCAGTAGTATCAGGAGATACATATGTAAAAGCAAAATTAGATGATGGAAAAAATCTAATTGCACTTAGTGATGGAATGGGTTCAGGACCAGAGGCTAGAAAGTCAAGTAAAGTAGCAATAAAAATGTTAGAGAGATTATTAAAAACAGGATTTGAAAAAGATGCATCAATAAAACTAATAAATAGCACAATGTGTTTAAATGCAAAAGACGATATGTATGCAACATTAGACATTGCAATATTTGATTTATTTACAGCAAATATGGAAATTATAAAAAATGGTTCTTGTCCTACATTTATAAAAAGCAAAAAGGATGTACAATTAATAAAATCATTATCATTGCCAGCAGGAATTTTAGACAATATAGACTTAGTAACATATGATAGAGACTTAGAAGATGGAGATATAGTAGTAATGTGCACAGATGGAATTATAGACTCAAATACAGAGTACAATAACAAAGAAATGTGGATAAAAGATATTTTATCAGAAATGGAAACAGATGATGTGCAAAAAATAGCAGATATAATTGTACAAGAAGCAGTAGACAATAATTTAGGAAGACCGAAGGATGATATGACTGTTATAGTTGCGAAAATAATAAAAAAGTAATGATAATAGAGTATTAATTTAAACTTTAAAGGAAAAATTAATTATTTTATATCATTTAGTATACTTTTTAATATTTATGTGATATTATATAAAGAGAGAAAAGTACTATAGACAATTGAAATTACAAAATTAAGTGTTAATTATATTCATTTGTAGAAGAGTACCTAAAATAAAAAGTAAGGAGAGAAAAAATGCAAAAAAATAGTAAGTTAAGAATAGTAGTATCAGTATTTGCTGTAATAGTATTTATATTAATAGCAATATTAATAAGTACCACAATGAACAAAAGGAAAACACTAAGCAAAATGAAATATGAAGGAAATTTAGGTAGTCCATATTTTCATAATAGAAATTGGGATGATTCATATTTTTGTGAAGGAAACGTAAACAATTGTGAAAACTCATATTTCTGTGAAGGAAACAGATACAATTGTGAGAATTATAACAATTCATATTTCTGCGATGGAAATAGATACAATTGTGAAAATAGAATGGATTCATATACTCATCATGGAAACAGAAATGGTTCACATTTGCACAACAGAAAATGTAATAATTATGATTTTTAAAAATATAAAAAGTTATTTCATAAAATGGAAATAACTTTTTATATTTTATATAATAGGAAAGTTATACTTTCCTATTATATAAATGCTATAATCGCTATTGCCTTTAAGATTTCCTCATTTACATTCGGAAACTTAAATCGGCAAAAGAAAAGGAGGCAAAGCCACTTTTCTTGCATATGAAGAATGAATGAAAAAAATATTAATGTAATAGAAATTTTAATCAGTATTTTTGTTGAGAAAAAGAGAAATTTGTGATATAAAATAAACTAGAATTAAAAGAATAATATGGGTGATAAAATGAACAATCAAAATATAAAAGAAAGAGAAGAACTTCATAAAGCAATATGGGGAATAGCGGATGATTTAAGAGGTTCTGTTGATGGATGGGACTTTAAACAGTATATATTAGGAATTATGTTTTATAGGTACATATCAGAAAACATAACAAATTACATAAATGAAGGAGAAAGAAAAGCAGGAGATATAGAGTTTAACTATGCAAAATTATCAGACAGTGAAGCAGAAACAATAAAAGATGAAATGGTAAACGTTAAGGGTTTCTTTATTCTTCCATCAGAGTTATTTTGTAATATTTGTGAAAGAGCAAAAAATGATGAAAATTTAAATGAGACATTAGAAAGAATATTTAATAATATAGAAAATTCAGCAAGAGGAGCAGAAAGCGAAGATGACTTTGCAGGATTATTTGATGATATTGATGTAAATAGTAATAAATTAGGTGCAACAGTTAGTAAAAGAAATGATAAATTAGTAAAAATCCTTAATGGGATTGCAAGTATTCCATTAGGAGAGTATAAAAATAATTCAATAGATGCATTTGGAGATGCCTATGAATTTTTAATGTCTATGTATGCATCTAATGCAGGAAAATCAGGAGGCGAATTTTATACGCCACAAGAAGTAAGTGAACTATTAACAAAATTAGCAATAGTAGGTAAAAAGTCAGTTAATAAAGTATATGATCCAGCATGTGGGTCAGGTTCATTACTCTTAAAATCTGCTAAGATACTAGGAAAAGAGAATGTAAGAAATGGTTTTTATGGGCAAGAAATAAATCTTACTACATATAACCTTTGTAGAATAAATATGTTTTTACATGATATAGGATATGATAAATTTGATATAGCATGTGAAGATACTTTAGTGTCTCCACAGCATTGGGATGATGAACCATTTGAAGTTATAGTATCAAATCCGCCGTATTCAATTAAATGGGCAGGAGATGATAATGCAGTTCTTATAAATGACCCACGTTATTCTCCAGCAGGAGTACTTGCACCAAAATCAAAAGCAGATTTTGCATTTATAATGCACTCGCTTTCTTGGCTTGCAACTAATGGTACCGCTTCAATAGTATGTTTTCCAGGTATTTTATATAGAGGTGGGGCAGAACAAAAAATTAGAAAATATCTAGTTGACAATAATTTTGTAGAATGTATTATTCAATTACCAGACAATTTATTTTTTGGAACATCTATAGCAACATGTATTATGGTATTAAAGAAAAGCAAACAGGATAGTAGTATATTATTTATTGATGCTACAAAACAATGTGTCAAAGTAACAAATAACAATAAATTAACTGCTGAAAACATAGAAGATATTGTAAAAATATTTACTGATAGAAAAGATAAGGAATATGTAGCAAAACTAGTAACAAATAAGCAAATAGAAGAAAATGATTATAACTTATCTGTATCAACTTATGTTGAAAAGGAAGATACAAGAGAAAAAATAGATATAGTAAAACTTAATAAAGAACTAGAACAAATAGTTAAACATGAACAAGTTCTTCGTGATGAAATAGATAAAATCATTGCAGAAATTGAGGTGTGATGATGAGTAAATTAGAAGAATTAATTCAAAAATTGTGTCCTGATGGGGTAGAGTATAAAGAATTAAGTGATGTATGTAAATTTAATAGAGGAACTTCAATAACATCTAAAAATGCAAATAATGGAAATGTACCAGTAATATCAGGAGGACAAAAACCAGCTTTTTATCATAATATATCAAATCGTACAGCTAATACAATTACAATTGCTGGTTCTGGAGCATATGCAGGGTTTGTATCTTTTTGGAATGAACCTATATTTTGTGCAGATGCCTTTTCAGTTGATATAAAAAACGAAAAAATATTAAATAAGAGATTTTTATATCATTATTTATTGAATAATCAGCAAGAAATATATAACAAAAAAACAGGGGCTGGAATAGCACATGTTCATGGAAAAGATATAGCAAAATTTATAATTCCTGTTCCTCCAATAGAAATACAGAATGAAATTGTTAGAATATTAGATAAATTTACAGAGCTAACGACAGAACTAGCAACAGAGCTAACAACAGAGCTTAAAGCTAGAAAAGAACAATATGAGTATTATAGAGAAAAAATGTATTTTTTTTATAAAAATACTAACTATAAATCTCTAAATGAAATTGCAATAAATTGTGATAGTCAAAGAAAGCCAATTACGAGTGGAAATAGAGTCGTTGGAGAATATCCATATTATGGAGCATCTGGAGTTATTGATCATGTTAAAGATTATATTTTTGATGGAAATTACTTATTGATATCAGAGGACGGAGCAAACCTAGTCGTAAGAAAAACACCAATTGCATTTTCTATAGAAGGAAAGAGTTGGGTTAATAATCATGCGCATGTGCTTAAATTTAACAACATTTTATTGCAACAGTATGTTGAAATGTATTTAAATTCTATTGATTTAAGTAAATATATTTCTGGAGCTGCTCAACCAAAGCTAAATCAGGAAAATTTAAACAAAATATTGATACCTGTACCAAATGATAAAAAAATTGAAAAAACAGTAGAAATTTTAAATAAATTTAAAAAATTAATAAACGATATTGAAGAAGGCTTACCCGCAGAAATAGAAGCAAGACAAAAGCAATATGAGTACTATAGGGATAAATTATTAAATTTTAAAGAATTAAAAGTAGAAAAATAGGGAGCAAATTATGAGCAAATATAATGTAGTAATGGAGATGAGCAATTCTACAGTTGTAACTGAATATGAACCATTAAAAAAACGTTCAGATAGTTACCAAAGTGAAGCACAACTTGAAAAAGAATTTATTGAAATGCTAGAAGAGCAAGGGTATAATTATTTAGAAATACATAATTCTGATACGTTAGTTAATAACCTTCGTATTCAATTAGAATTGTTAAATGAATATAAATTTAGTGATAATGAATGGGAAAGATTTTTTCATAACAATATTGCTAATAATAATGATGGAATAGTTGAAAAAACAAGAAAGATTCAAGAAGATTATATACAAGTATTAAAGAAAGATGATGGAACAAGTAAAAATATATACTTATTAGACAAAAATAATATTCATAATAATAAACTACAAGTAATTAATCAATATGCTGAAAATAAAGGAAATCATAAAAATAGATATGATGTTACAATATTAGTGAATGGACTACCACTTGTACATATAGAATTAAAAAGAAGAGGAGTAGCTTTAAAGGAAGCATTTAACCAAATAAATAGGTATCAAAGAGATAGCTTTTGGGCAGGTAGTGGACTGTATGAATATGTTCAAATATTTGTAATATCAAATGGAACACATACAAAATATTATTCTAATACAACAAGAGAAAGCCATATAAAAGAGCAAATATCTACTAGAAATAAGAGTAGAAAAACCAGTAATAGCTTTGAATTTACTTCATATTGGGCAGATGCAAATAATAAAGTAATATCAGATTTAGTTGACTTCACTAGAACTTTTTTTTCAAAACACACAATATTAAATATATTAACTAAATACTGTGTATTTACATCAGAAGATTTACTACTGGTAATGCGTCCATATCAAATCGTAGCAACAGAGAGAATATTAAATAAAATAGAAATAGCAACAAACTACAAAAAAATGGGAACAATAGAAGCGGGAGGATATATTTGGCATACTACAGGTTCAGGAAAAACACTTACATCTTTTAAAACAGCACAAATTGCAAGTAATTTAGAATATATAGATAAAGTATTATTTGTAGTAGATAGAAAAGACTTAGATTATCAAACGATGAAAGAATATGATAGATTTCAAAAAGGTGCAGCAAATGGAAATAGAAGTACAAAAGTACTTCAAAAACAATTAGAAGACACTACATCAAAGATAATTGTTACAACAATTCAGAAATTAAGTGAATTTGTAAAAAGAAATAAAAATCATCCAGTATATCATAAACATTTAGTATTAATATTTGATGAATGTCATCGTTCACAATTTGGAGATATGCACAAGATGATAATAGATAATTTTAAGAATTATCATCTATTTGGATTTACAGGAACTCCAATATTTAGTAAAAATGCAAATAAATCTAATCCAAAATTTTGTACAACAGAGCAAGCATTTGGAAAAAGATTACATACATATACAATAATTGATGCTATAAATGACGGAAATGTATTACCTTTTAGAATTGATTATATAAACACCATAAAATCAAAAGATGGAATGACAGATAAACAAGTAGCTAAAATAAACACGGAAGAAGCTTTATCAGCACCAGAGAGGATTAGTGAAGTTACCAATTATATACTAGAACATTTTGATAAAAAAACTAAAAGAAATTCCTTTTATGATTTAAAAGGACAAAGACTAAATGGGTTTAACTCAATGTTTGCAGTTAGTTCAATTCCAATGGCAAAACAATATTATTTGGAGTTTAAAAAGCAACTAGAAGAAAAAAATAAAGATTTAACAATTGCGACTATTTATTCATATTCAACAAATGAAGAAGACACAGAAGAAGGAATATTAGACGATGAAGGATTTGAAACAGACTTACTCGATATAGGCTCAAGAGAATTTTTAGACTTTGCAATAGAAGAATATAATAAAAAATTCAAAACTAATTTTTCATCAGAAGGTAATTCATTTCAAGATTATTATAAAGATTTATCAGACAAAGTTAAGAAAAGAGAAATTGACTTATTAATTGTTGTAAATATGTTTTTAACTGGATTTGATGCTACAACTCTAAATACATTGTGGGTAGATAAAAACTTAAAACAGCATGGACTTATACAAGCTTATTCAAGAACAAATAGAATATTAAATTCAGTTAAATCTTATGGAAATATAGTATGCTTTAGAGATTTAGAAGAACAAACAAATGCTGCAATAGCATTATTTGGAGATAAAAATGCTAGTGGAATAGTATTATTAAAATCATATGAGGATTATTACTATGGATATGAAGATGAAAAAGGAAAACAACTAGGATATGAAGAAAGAATAACAATGTTAATTCAAAAATATCCTTTAGGAAAACAAATAATAGGAGAACAAGCAAAAAAAGATTTTATAGTTGAAATGGGTAATATACTAAAACTAAAAAACATATTATCTTCATTTGATAAATTTGAAGGTAATGAGATACTATCAGAAAGGGACTTTCAGGACTATATTGGAACATATACAGATTTATATGAAGAATTTAAAAGTAAAAAAGAAAAAGAAGAAAGTGAAAGCATAAAAGATGATATCGTATTTGAAATGGAACTTGTAAAACAAGTAGAAGTAAATATAGATTATATCTTAATGTTAGTAGAAAAATATCATAAATCAAATTGTACTGATAAGGAAATATTAGGATCTATTGACAAAGCAATAAAGTCAAGTTTAGCATTACGTTCAAAAAAACAATTAATTGACAATTTCATTTCCAAAATGAATATTGATACTAATGTATATGATGACTGGGGCAAATTTGTTAAAGAGCAAAAAGAAAAAGACTTAAGAAATCTTATTTTAGAAGAAAATCTAAATGAAATAGAAACAAGAAAGTTTTTGGAGAACTCATTTAGAGATGGACAAATAAAAACAACAGGAACAGATGTAGAAAAAATATTACCACCAATGAGAAGATTTGGAGGAGGTAATAGAACAGAGAAAAAAGAGACAATTATAGAAAAAACAAAAAAATTCTTTGAAAAATACTTTGGACTTGGAAGTTATGAAGATGAAGAAGTGGTAATGGAATATGATGTAACAGATGAAGAAATACAAAGCAATTTAGGTATGGTTGCTGAAAAAGAAGAAGCATATAATTAATGTATATAAAAATACTAAGGAGGTAAAGTTTATGAATAAAAAAGTTTTAATATGTGTAGGAATTATAGTTTTAATAATGTTAGTAGGATTTTTAATTATAAAAGGGGTAAATAAAGTTACAGAAAAAAACAACTTTAATGAAATACCAAATAATGTACAAAAGAATAAAGATGAACAATCAATTAATCAAGAGGAGGAAAATAATATGTATAATAAAGGAAAACATCATGCAAAAATAGAAATTAGAAATTATGGAATAATAGAGCTAGAATTAGATGCAGATATTGCACCAATAACAGTTGCTAATTTTGCAAAATTAGTTAATGAAGGATTTTATGATGGTTTAACATTTCATAGAATTATAGAAGGCTTTATGATTCAAGGAGGAGACCCAGAAGGAACAGGAATGGGAGGAAGCAGTGAAAATATTAAAGGAGAGTTTTTCTTAAATGGGATACAAAACACAATATCTCATGTCAGAGGAACAATTTCAATGGCAAGGTCAAATGCGTATAATAGTGCTAGTTCACAATTTTTTATAGTTCATGAAGATAGTACGTTTTTAGATAAACAGTATGCAGGATTTGGAAAAGTTACAAGTGGTATAGAAATAGTAGACAAAATATGTGAAGATATACAAGTAGAAGATGACAATGGAACAGTATTAAAAGAAAATCAACCTATTATAGAAAAAATACAAATGATAGATTAATGGTCAAAGCTATTTGAAAGGTTATACAATTAAAAAGAGTAAAATTGTAACAAAATAAAAAATTCATCATATTATATACAAAAAATAAAGAAATCTAGTGTAAATATAGTACACTAGATTTATACATAGAAAGGAAAAAATTTTTATGGATTATGAAATTATGATGAATGGAAATGTTAGAATAGGACAATTTGCTCCAGATTTTGAAGCAGAAACGACACAAGGACCAATAAAACTTGCAGATTACAGAGGAAAGTGGGTAGTGCTATTCTCGCATCCACGGAGACTTTACCCCCGTATGTTCTTATTTCAAATGTTAATATTGTACTTATAATAAAAATATGATAATATATAAAATATGAAGGGAAAAATTATGAGTAAAAAGAATATAAGAAATATATTAGTATTGATAGTTATTATTGTTATAATATGTGGTGTTTGCTATAAAAAGTTAAATCAATATAATTATGAAAGTGAATTGTATAGTAAAATTGAAATAGACAAGTCTTTACTGAATATTTTCTATTTAAATGTAGGACAAGGGGATAGCACAGTAATTATGATGGGAGATTATATCATGTTAATAGATGCAGGAAATCCATCAGACGGATATTATATAGCAGAATTTTTAAAAGCACAAGGTATATAAAAAATAGATTATTTGATTGGAACTCATATAGATGATGATCATATTGGTGGAATGTATAAGATAATTGAAGAAATGGATATAGGAACAGTATATGTTCCAAATAATCAATATTCTAAAAGCTCCTATGATAGTATGAAAAGTGAGTTAGAACAAAAAGATAAAATTATAAGCATTACCAATGTAGATCATGAATATATGTTGGGTGATGCAAAATGTAAAGTATTAGCAGTAGACAATAGTAGTCCAAGCTTAGATAATGATGAAGCAATTAATGATACATCTATTGTGATAGAACTTGAGTATGGAACAACAAAATACTTATTTATGGGAGATGCAAGTAGTAATATAGAAAGAAAATTATTAGAAGAATTAAGTAAAATAGAGGTTCTTAAAGTAGCACATCATGGTTCAAACAAAAGTACATCTAGAGAATTTTTGCATATAGTAAGACCAACATATTCAATAATATCAGTTGGGAAAAATAGCTATGGTCATCCTAATAGTGAGGTTTTAGAAAGATTAGAAGAAATAAAAACAAATTTATATACAACACAAAATAATGGAACTATTTGGATTAAAAGTGATGGAAACCTTATTTATATAAACGATCTAGATTATAATATAGATGGAGCTAATAGAAAAGTAAGTTATGTAGAGAATTTAAATATTCTCACTCTCTATTATTTTAAAATTTTTCCATTTTTATCGACTACTTGATAAGTATCTCCATTTAATTGTAAATAGTTTTGATAATGGGTTTCTTCTGAAATTGTATTTTCAGTTTTATATAAGGAAATATTTGAAATAGTACAAATACTTTTTGGAATATAGTATGTATCATTAGAAATAAAATTACAATCATATTTTTGATTAGTGTTGCTACTAATACTATCTACAGAACAAATAATATAATCGGTATTATCTTCTGTAATGCGAAAAAGAGTATTTCGCGGTAATTGCTTTAGTCTAGAAATAGACGTTTCTTTGAAAAGATAATCATTAAGTTCATGAACGAAATTATCTACAAAAGTATTTTTAAAAATAGAGTTATGCTTATGAATTGAATTATCTAAGTTAGTTGTAACATGATTTAATCTGTGAAAAACAGAATGGGAGAAATCATCAAGAAACATAAAAAACACATCCTTTGAAAAAAATAATATTAGAATATAAAAATAATAATTAAAGTGTAACATTCATTAGTTCTGAAGTCAATAAAAAATATGAAAAAACAACATTTTAAAATTAGGAAAACTATTGATAAAAATGAAAAATATAGATATAATGAAAAAAATAAATATAATATAGGTGAATATATGGAGCATAAAATAAACGAAAAATATAAAAAATTATGCCAAGTTTTTACTCCAACAAAGTATGTAGAACAAATGCTTAATTGGTGTAATTATAGTAAAAATTTATATGGAAAAAAGGTAGTGGAAAACTCTTTTGGTGAAGGAAATATATTAATACAAATTGTAAAGAGATATATCGAAGATTGCTTTGATAAATCAATATCAAAACCTAAAATACAGGAGGGGCTTAATAGAGATATATATGGATATGAAATTGATGAGAGGCACTATAAGACTTGTATTAGAAGATTAAATAATTTACTAGAAGATTATGGAATGTCTAAAATACAATGGGATAATATTAATTTGGAAGATGCATTATTTACAAAGCGAGAATCGTTTTCTTTTGTTATAGGAAATCCACCATATATTAAATATAAATCTTTAGAAGAAAAAGATAGAAACTATATAAGAGAAAAATTTACTACATGTAAACTAGGAAAGTTTGATTATTGTTATGCCTTTATACAAAAGAGTGTGGATTCATTAGAAAAAGATGGAAAGATGGCTTATTTAGTACCGAGTAGTATATTTAAAAATGTATTTGCACAAGAGATTAGAAAATATATTTTGCCTCATTTGGTAGCTATTTATGATTACACAACTGAAAAATTATTTGATGCAAACACAAACGAAAGTAATAAAACAAGACTAACAACATCTGTTGTTATGGTTTTACAAAAAGATATAAATCAGGACTATATTGTTTATACAGATATAGTTAATCAAAAAACAATAAAAATAAAAAAACAGAAATTAGAACAAGAAAAAAAATGGATATTTGAAGCAAAAAATAAAGAAAAGAAAAAAGAAAAATTTGGAGATTATTTTAAAATATCTAATACAATTGCTACATTATATAATAAGGCTTATGTTATTTTAGAAGAAAATATCATTAAAGAAGATAAAAAATATATATATTTGAAAAACGGGAAGCAATTAGAAAAACAAGTGGTTAAAGTTTCAGCTAGTCCTAAAAAAATGTCAAGGTCAATACCAATAAAAGAAAGAATTATATTTCCATATGACATAAAAGATGGTAAAATATATCGATATTCAGAGAAGGAATTTGAAAAAAAATATATATTTACTTGTGAGTACTTGAAAGGATTTGAGGAAAAATTAAATAATAGAAAATCAGATAAAAGTTCAAAATGGTATGAATATGGTAGAAGTCAAGCAATAGAGAGCATAATAAAACCAAAATTATTAATTTCAACAGTAATTACTAGAGAAGTACATCCATATATTTTGGAAGAAGGGACAATTCCGTATTCGGGAATCTATATACAAGCAACAAAAGAAAAAACGTTGGAGGAAGCAGAAGAAATACTTAAAAGTGAAGATTTTTTTGAGTATATAAAAAACATAGGAATACATGCCTGTGGAGAGTCTTATAGAATAACAAGCAAAGATATTAGTAATTATGAATTTTAGATATAATGGAGAAATAATGAATGAGAAAAAAATTATATTTTAATGTAAATGCATATACAGCAAGATTAATTGGAAGAGAGAATGTATCTAACCTAGAAGGTGCAATTTTGGAATTAGTAAAAAATACTTATGATGCTGATGCTTCAAAGTGTATATTATATTATGAACAAAAAAATGGTGAATTATATTTAATGGATAATGGATTTGGTATGACAGAAGAAGTAATACAGAAACATTGGATGACAATAGGTAATTCTTCTAAACATACAGATTTTGTAACCAAAAAAGGAAGAACACAGACAGGAGCAAAAGGAATTGGAAGATTTGCTTTAGATAGAGTTAGTGATCAATGTACAATGTATACAAAAAATAGTGAAGAAAAGGATATAATTGAATGGAAAGTAAATTGGAATGATTTTGAAAGAGCAGAAAATTTAACTGATATTACAGCAGAGCTCAATTATCTGCAGAATGAAAGGGTATATTCAGCGATTGAAATTGATAACTCCAATGTAAAAGAGTTGTTAGAACAATATTTTAAGGATACAGGGACTATATTTAAAATAACAAACTTAAGAGAAGAATGGAATCATGATCTAATAGAGAATATAAGAAAAAGTTTAAGCTCATTAATACCACCAGATATTGAAAATGAATTTAGTATTTATTTATTTGAAAATAATCAAAAACAGGAAGAAGCACTTATTATTTCACAAAATATAGATAATTATGATTATAAGATAGAATTTCAAGTATATGAAAATCAAGAAGTAAAAATAGAATTACACAGAAATGAATTTGAGTTAGGAGATGATATTGATAATATTTTAAAAAGAGCTAATTTCTTACCATATGAAAAAGAATATTTTCAAGGAAAAAGGATAATAATAAATAAAACAATATTAGAATTATTAAATATGGAAGTGGAAAATTTAGGAGAATTTCACGGAACATTGTATTTTAATAAAAACTCTACAACAAAAGAGGATACTAAAAATTATTTTTATAAAGATATTAGTGGTAGAAAAAATTACTCAAATATTTTTGGAGGAATAAAATTATATAGAGACAATTTTAGAGTTAGACCATATGGAGAAAAAGAATCTAATAGTTATGATTGGTTAGGATTAGGAGTAAGAGGACATGGATCACCAGCAATAAGTGATCCGACAAGAAAGTGGAGACTAGCAACTGACCAAATTTCAGGAATAATTCATATATCACGTACAAACCAATATATTCAAGATCAGGCAAATAGAGAAGGGATAGTAGACACTAAACAGTTTAGAGCATTAAAAGAAGTTATTATTGAAATTATAGGTGAATTTGAACGTGATAGACAAGATGTAATTAGGAGATTTGCAACTATTTCTAAAGATAGAAATAAGGTAAAAGCAAAACAAGAGGAAATAAAAAATAAAGCTACAGAAGAGAAAAAACAACAAGAAAATGGGACACAGGAAAAAATCGATGAATATAAAATTTCGGCTAGTGATGCACAAATAGTTATTGATGAGAAAGAAAGAATTATTCAGGTACTTGAAGATGAAAATAAACTACTTAGAAGTTTAGCAACATCAGGAATTATTTCAAATCAATGTATACATGAAACAAAGAGTTCAATAGATGACGTTGGAACAGATATTGCAGCAAGTATGTCTCGTCTAGACGATGAAAATGTAGATGAAAAAGCAATTAGGTTTTTACAAGATGCAACAAAACATTTGAAGATATTAAAAGCATGGTATGATGTGACAATTGGTTCAATTAGAAGAGATAAAAGAGAAATGAAATATACTAACTTATCTAATTTAATGAATGAACAAATAAAAAAATGGGAAGAAGTGTTAAAGAGAGAGATTAAAATAACAATAGAAATAGATGAAGAAATAAGTGATGTAAGATGTTTTCCTCATGAAATAGAAAGTATTTTTAATAATTTAATAACGAATAGTTTATATGCTTTTAAACCAGAAACTATAAAAGAAATTAATATCAAAATCAATAAAACAATTGATGGTATCGAGATAATATATTTTGATACAGGAAAAGGATTGGCTATTGGATATAAGAAAAATCCAGATAGAATTCTAGAAGCATTAGAGACTGATAAAAGAAATGTATTAGGAGAAAAAATAGGAACTGGAATGGGAATGTGGATAGTAAATAACATAGTAAAAGATTATAATGGGGAAATTGACTTAAGTGAAAATAAAAAAGAAAGAATAGGTTTCTACATAAGAATAAGATTAAAAGTACATAAAAAGGAGGAATAGGAAATGTGCAGAGTAGCTTTAATTGATGATGTTGAAGAACAGTATGAAAAGTACAAAGTTATGTTAGAAAAAAAGGGAATAGAACTAATTTTTATGGAATTTATTCCAGACTATCCTGCTATAATAGAGTGGTTATTAGACAATCAAATTGAATTTGTATTAGTAGATTATAAACTAAATACTAAATATCAATTTCAAGGATCTCAACTAATACAGCAAATTAATAATGCTATTCCTGATTTGCAATGTGTTTTATTTACTTCTAATACATCAGATGATGATTTAGTAATGGATAATTTAAAAGTAGACAAGAGTATTTTTTATAATGATCCTGAAAAATATAATAAATTTATAGAAATGATAAAACAAGCAAAAAGGATTTTTCGCAATAGACAGCAAAACACATTAGAAGATTATAATAAATTATTAAAAAAAGAAAAATTAACAGCATTAGAAGAAGAACAAAAAGCAAATTTATATAAAAGATTAGTTTCATATGGATTAGTAGAGCCAATAGCAGAAGAATTGATGGAAACAAAAGTGGAACAAAAAATGGATAAATTAATTCAAACTATAGAAAAATATATAGAAGATAAGGAATAAATATGAAAAATAGAGTACATGGAAATAATATAATTAAAAGGCGAACAGTAACAGATAAAAAAAGATATGAATTAAGAAGAAAAATACTAGAAGAGGATTTCAAAGGAATATGTGGTTATTGTGCCAAATCTAGTAAAATATTTTTAGAAAAATTTCAGATAGATCATTTTGCACCACAAAGTAAATTTCCAGAAAGAAAAAATGATTATGATAATTTAGTATTATCATGTCCGTGTTGTAATAGATTGAAATCTGATAAATGGCTAACAGAGAATTCACATATTTATTATACAGAAAAAGAAGGTTTTATTGATCCAGCATCAGAAGAATTTGATAAACATCTAGGTAGAAAAGAAAATGGAGAGATTTTTCCAAAAACAGATATAGGAAAATATATGTGTGAAATATTCAGGTTTGAAATAAGACCAATAAAAATTATATGGAAGATTATGAGACTAAGAGAATTAAGAGATCAATTAGAAAATGATAATAGTAAAAAAGGTCTATTGCACTATAAAGAAGTAACTAAAATCTTAGACGATTACATAGATTATATAAGATTTGAAAAAAGAGAATAGAATATTTAATAGGAAAAAACAGAAAATGTTAATAAATCATCTAACCATATCATACACTTAACTAGAGGTGAGTTGATTGGAGGAACTTGAAGAAAATAAACGAGTAATTTTGGGTGATGAAGAGTATGAATATATAAAAATGAATAATGGAGAAGAAATATTAAAAAAATCAGAATTTATTGGAAAAGACAAAATAGATATTATATTAAAAGATGTATCACAGGGAAATTCAAAAGATATAAAAAATTATATAATAGATGTTTTAAGTGATTTATATATAAAAAGAAATGTAAGTAGTTTAATTTAGAATAGTCCAAAATCGATTATCCTTTGAATTCAAAGTAAGAGTAAATCAACAGGAGTGATACAATGAAAAGAGTTGGATGCTTATATAGAGTTTCTACAAAAAAACAGACTCAACACAATGATATTCCAGTTCAAAGAAAAGCTTGTAGAAAATTTATTGAATCAAAAGAAGATTGGATACTTTCAAAAGAATACATAGAATTAGGAATTTCAGGGTACAAGCTTGGTGAACAAGAGAGAGATGTACTTCAAACAATAAAAAGAGATGTAAGCAATAAAGAAGTTGATATATTATTAGTATTTATGTTTGATAGAATTGGGCGTAGGGATGATGAAACACCATTTGTAGTTAAATGGCTAATAGAACAAGGAATTGAAGTATGGTCTGTTAATGAAGGACAAAGAAAAATAGAGGATAATTATGATAGACTAATAAATTATATTACATACTGGCAAGCAGAAGGAGAAAGTGAAAAAATATCATTAAGGGCAAAAGAAACAAGAATACAATTAACAAAAAAAGGTATATATATAGGAAATTATGCACCTTATGGATATAAAATGGTAGATAGTGATTTATATAGCAAAATAGGAAAGAGAAGGAAAGAACCTATTATATATGAAGAAGAAGCGAAGCATGTAAGACTTATGTATAAACTGATTGTAGAAAAACAATATGGAGTTGATAAAGTTGCTATTTACTTAAATCAAAAAGGTATTAAAAGAAGAAAAAAAGATGTTATGTGGGATTCTAATGCAATTCTTGAAATTGTAAAGAATCCTATTTATAAAGGATATGTATCTTTTGGAAAAAGAAGAAAGAATAGAGATGGTAATATTAGGATAAAAAAAGATGAATGGACAATTGCAGATAAACAGAATCAAAAGATTGTTATCGTTTCAGAAAAATTGTGGACTGTAGCAAATAACATAATTGCTGGAAGAAGTAGAAAAGGTGAAAGAAAAATAAGATTGTTGTCAGGATATATTAGATGTGGATATTGTGGAAATCACATTGTACCCAAAGGTAAAAATAAATATTGTTATATGTTGTGTAAAGGTAGGCAAAAAACAGGAAAATGCGAATATGACAAAAATTATAGAGTAAATGATTTAGAAGAAGTTGTAATGAAAGTTATAAAAGATTATTTAGATACATATGAAAAGCTTGATTTGGAAAAGGGCATTATAAACAAAATAAGAAAAGAGAAAAAATTAAAAGAAAGAATTAGAGTATTAAATCAAAAAATAAATTATTCAGAAAATAGAATTGAAGAAATAAAAAAGGATATTGTTTCTATACTTACATTAGGAGATAATGGAAAAAATAAGAAACTAACACAGGAATATGAAAAAGAAAAGAATAATTTAAAATTCTTAAAAGAAGAACAAGAAGAACTTAATAATGAAATTAGTAATCAAAATAAGAAAATTAAACATGAATATATTCCATGTTGGAATTTAGAATTTGTAAATGCTTCTTTAGATATTAAAAGGCAAATTATAGAGAAACTAATAGATAAAATATTTTTATATAATGCAAAAATAGAAATAAATGTTAAATATCCAATAGTTAAAATACTGTAAAGGAAAGTGATTAAAAATATGGAGATAAAGAAAGTTGGATGTCTATATAGAGTTTCGACTATGAAACAAGTGGAAGAGAATGATATTCCTATGCAAAGAATAGCTTGTGGAAATTTTATAGAAACACAAGATGGATGGAAATTAGAAAAAGAATATATAGAATTAGGAGTTTCTGGATATAAACTTAGTGAGAAGAAAAGAGATGTATTGCAAGATATAAAAAAAGATGTCTTAAATAGAAAGATAGATATACTACTAGTATTTATGTTTGATAGAATTGGACGTAGAGAAGAGGAAACTCCATTTGTAGTAGAATGGTTAATTAATGAAGGAATTGAGGTTTGGTCTGTAAAAGAGGGTCAAAGAAAAATTGAAAATAGGGCAGATAAATTAATTAATTATATTACATATTGGCAAGCAGGAGGAGAAAGCGAGAAAACATCTATTAGAGTACGAGAAGCACAAGTTCAAATGGCTGAACAAGGAATTTTAACTTATGGAGGAAAAAGAAATGCACCATATGGTTATGAATTTATTAAAAGTGGAACATATACTAAAAAAGGAGTTGAAAGACAAAAACTCATAGTTAATGAAGATGAAGCTAAAAATATAAAAGATATATTTAATTTATATGGAAAGATGGGATATGGAATCGGACGAATTGCAAAATATCTTAATGATAAAAAAATAGTACCAAGAAGATCTAAAATATGGAGTTCATCATCTATTGGAGCTATTCTTGCAAATCCACTATATATAGGATATCCAGCTTATAGGAAAAGGACAACTGTAAATGTATCAATATCAAAAAAACAACCATTTGATACATGGATATTACCAGAAAAAAAAATAGAAGATTTAGCAATTGTAGATGAAAAAATCTGGTATGAAGTTAAAAATATAAGAGATACTAGAAACAAAAAAAATAATAATGAAAATATAATTAAAGATATAAAGCCTAAGCAGACAAAAAGCAAATTACTATTTATAGGAATGATAAGATGTGGTGAATGTGGATATGCTTTTATGACATCTGGTACAAAAAAGAAAAATAAAGATGGTAATGTTATACAACATTCATATTATAGATGTAGTAGCACTAAATTTATGGATACATGTAGCCTTAATAAGAAAAGCTTAAAAAAGGATATGGTTGAAGAGGTTGTATTAAAATGTATATATGATTTCTTAAATAGTCTAGAAAATATAGAATTATCAAAAGCAATAAAAAAAGGAATTATAAATAATTGTGAGGAAGAAGAAAAGCAAATTAAGCAATATGAAAAGGAACTTAATGAAATAGAAACTAATCTATCTGTACTAAAGAATGAAGTTGTAAAAACTATAAATGGTGAAAGTAACTTTACATCAGAATTGCTTAATGAATTGATATTAGAAAAAGAAAGTAGAAAAGCAGAATTACAAAAAATGAAGGCAGGACTTGAGAGCAAAGTGAAAGAGAAAAGTTTAGAGAAACAAGAATTGTCGAAAATAAAAGATAAAATTCCAGTATGGAAAGAAGAATTTGAAAATGCAGAATTGGATGTAAAAAAAATGTTGTTATCAGAGATAATAAGAGAAGTTAGAATATATAATAATAAATATGAGATAGATTTTAGGTTAAAATTAAATGAATATGTAAAAGAAAGTAGTAAAGAGCAATGTAAAATTATCGAAGATACAGTTTCTTTAAATAGAAAAGAATAGAAAATATTCTGTCTAGTATAAAAGCTGAGAAAAGCTAATCTAAATAAATATTAAAATTGAAAGGTTGATTAAAATAATTGAAAATATAACAAATTTATGATAAAGCAATTAAAATTGCAAAAACGTGATAAAACACCAAAAGTAATTTGCAAAAGTGTGATAAAATAATTGACATCCTTTACAAAAATGTGATAAAGGCGTATAATTAATATAGATTAACATATATTAATATAGGAGATGATCAGTTTGAAAAGATTTATATTAGAAGAATTAATAAAATGGAAAAAGAGTAAATATAGAAAACCATTAATTTTAAAAGGAGCAAGACAAATTGGAAAAACATATATATTAAAGAAATTTGGAGAAGAAAACTACAAAGATGTCGCATATTTTAATTTTGATCATGATGAGGATTTGTATAATTTATTTGAAAATACAAAAGATCCACAAAGAATACTTGAACAACTAACATTTATATATAAAAAAGCAATACATCCAGAAGAAACATTGATAATTTTTGATGAAATTCAAGAATGTCCAAATGCATTAAATAGTTTAAAATATTTTCAAGAAGAAGCAAATGAATATCATATAGTTTGTGCAGGTAGTTTGCTAGGTATTAGATTATCCCATACATCATTTCCTGTTGGAAAAGTAGATTTTTTAGATATGTACCCAATGACATTTAGTGAATTTTTAATAGCTGATAATTGTGAAAATTTAGTAAACTATATGAAATCCATAAAAAACATTGAAAAAATACCAGACATATTTTTTAACCAACTAGAAGAAAAATTAAAAGCATATTTTATAATTGGAGGAATGCCTGAAGCTGTTCAAATTTGGGTAAATGAGAAAGATATAGAATTGGTAGACAATGTGCAAAAAAATATATTAAAAGCATATGAAAGTGATTTTTCTAAGCATACTGAAAATAGTGAAGCAAATAAAATATCTCTAATTTGGAATAGTATTCCATCACAGCTTGCAAAAGAAAACAAGAAATTTCTATATCAAACTATAAAACAAGGAGCTAGAGCAAGAGAATATGAAGGTGCTTTAAACTGGTTAAATGATGCAAATTTAATTTACAAGATTTATAATGTTACTAAAACAGATTTCCCATTAATGGCATATAATGATTTGAGTTCTTTTAAGATTTATATGAATGATGTAGGTTTACTTAGAAATATGGCAAATTTAGATAGTAGAATCGTTATTCAAGGAGACAAATTATTTGAGGAATTTAAAGGAGCTTTTACTGAAAACTATGTATTGAATATGCTAAATTCTACTTTGGACAAAGTTCCAAACTACTTTACTTTTGATAGGCACGAAATTGATTTCATAATTCAATATCAAAATAGAATAATTCCTATAGAAGTAAAAGCAAATAAGTCAACAAATAATATTAGTCTAACAAGATATAATGAAAAATACAATAATGATTTATCTATACGATTTTCAATGAATAATTTAACTAAAGATGGAAATTTAATAAACGTTCCACTATTTATGATAGAGTATTTAGAAAAATTTATAAATTAAATATATAAGGTTGAAATCAAACTCTTTTTTATTTTAACAATAAAGTTTGAAAAATCTAGATAAAGCAACCCCCGTATGCACAACAGAAATTATAGGATTTGCAAAAGCTAATACATACTTTGAAAATTTGAATACAAAACTTATAGGATTAAGTGTTGATAGCAATGCCTCACATTTAGCATGGTTAAACAACATTTACGAAAAAACAGGAACTATAGTACCATTCCCTATAATAGCAGATAGAAATGGAGAAATAGCTAGAAAATATGGTATGATATCAAATGATGTAAGCAAAACAGAAACAGTAAGAAATGTATTTATAATAGACGATAAAGGAGTAGTAAGACTTATACTTATATATCCAATGCAAGTTGGGCGTTCAATTCCAGAAATAATAAGAGTAATAGAAGCATTGCAAACAGTAGATAACTGTAAAGCATCTACACCATTAAACTGGACACCAGGAAATCCTGTAATACAGCAATCGCCAACAACATTTGAAGGATTACAAAAAAGGCAAGAAGAAATCAGAGAAAATAGAAATGGAATGTCATGGTATTTAAGCTTTAAAGATGCATCTAATTGTGAATCAAACGCAAAAAAATGTTAAAATCAAATTGGAAAAAAATACATTAAAAAAAAATAATAAAAAATAATAAAATACAAATAATAATATCATAAAATTATAATAAACAATAATGTTAATTATAATTTTAGAAAGGGTGATATTATTATGGATAAGAATCAAAAAATAAATTGTACAGTTACAAGTTGTAAATACAACAATACAGAAAAAGAATTATGTAATTTAAATCAAATAACAGTAGAACCAATTGATGATTGTGACACATGTGAATGTGACGAATCTATGTGTGCAAGTTATGAATATAACGACACAGAAGAATAATGTAATAATGGGCACATTTACATGTGCCCATTAGATGTTAGACGTTAGAAATTAGGTATTGTAGGAGGAAGGCATTGTATCTGATTAATTATTTCTCAATTATTTTTCCATTTAAATACCCAAGAATTCCAGAATCAGATGAAAAGTGAAATTCTATCTTATAAGCACAGAGTTCTTGAGTTTTCTTATTAAATCTTTTATTAATTTCATTCAAACCATACTTACCATCTCCAATTATAGGATATCCTATATGAGCAAGATGTGCACGAATTTGATGAGTTCGTCCAGTATGTAGTAATACTTCAATAACAGAGGTATTTTCCTTTTTATTAGAATAAAGCACAGTATATTCTGTAATAATTTCTCTAAATCCCTTTTTAGGTGAATTAGAGATATATACTTGAGATTTATTACTATCCTTAAATAAATATGCCTTTAATTCTGCATGTTTAGGAGTTGGAATTCCATACACTTTACATTTATAGTATTTCTTTATTTCATGATACTTAAATTTATCAAACAAAATATGTAAAGCTTCATCGTTTTTAGCAAATAAAACAAGTCCATAAGTATTTCTATCTAACCTATGACAAGGCATAGAAGAAGGATATTTCATTTGTACATAACTTGTAAGAGAATTCTCACCAACAACCTCAATACCAGTTGGTTTATCAACCACTAAAATATTATCATCCTCATATACAATTTTAAAATCATTATGAGAAAATAATAAATCATCGACAATATAAATTTTTACCATATCACCAGTATGTATAACTTCATTAGAGCATATTCGGACATCATTTATGCGAATATCTTTCTGACGTAATGCCTTATACAATGTACTCTGCTTCAAGCCATCAAAACTATCAAAAAGAAAATTATTTAGCTTTTTATTATCATACTTAGCAGGAACAATCAACTCTTTCATATCAAAATATTTCTCCTTCTTATTATATATGAAATTTAAAAAGAATTGTTATTGGCAATTATTTTTAAATTTGGCGATTAATATTTCCATTAGTATAATCTGTTCCCTCTAATCGCTCTCCACTTTTAACTATTTGAATAATATGATTAATAGTAGAAATATTCTCATCAAGAATATCAATTCTAGCAAAATCAATATTCAAATCAGAAGAGGCAAGAGAGGTAATCTTAGCATTATAAATAGTAGAAACAGTTTGCACATTATCAGGAATAATCCTCATAGAAAATCCCATTCTATCCTTCAAATAATATTTGTGGCTAGAATTACATCTATTAGAACACTCAGGATAACATTGATTAGAAGTCCCAAACAAACAATATTTAATATTCATAAGAGGAATATTTCCATAAACAATTAATTCAGAAGAAATTCCATTACAGATATTTTCAATATCCAATTTATTAAGCTCAGGTGATAAAGTAATAGTAGAAACTCCTAAATTATTCAACTCGCTTGCAGTATAATCATTAAAAACATTTAAAGTATAATTACCAATAAAATCGTAATTATCTTTAAAATCCTTTAATAATGTAAACATAGATAAATTAGATACAACAAATCCCTTGATATTATACTTAGACAATGCTGAAGAAATTGAATTCATAAAAATATTCTTATAATTTGTTTTAGTAACAGTAGGCATATATATATAAGTATTAAACTTAGAGGTAATAGTAGTCAAGATATTTTCATACTTTGGAAGAGAAAAGTATTTTATAGGAATATATAGACGTTCAACATTTTCTAAATTGTTATAATCAAAATCCAAGTTCAATATATTTAAAAGAAGAGAAATCTTCTTATACTTAGGCTTTGAAATTGCTACTTCCATTTGCGCATTCTTAAGTTTTAATTCTGTTGGAACTCTTATAGAACGTTTTACGACAGAAATTTCTAACTCTTTAAGGACATCACGTCTTAAAGCATTCAAGCTTGAGACTTTAGGGATATACAAATTTCTATCTAAATCTATATCAAATTTAGAAAACTCAAAAGGTGTATTTCCAGTTTTTTTAAACTGCTCAATAATTTTTTCCTCAGTAATAGGTTGATTGATTGAATCAACAGGATAAATATCAGATGTTATATTAATAATTATATCTTGATAAGTACTAGAAGGGTCAATTGCTTTAACCTTTATAGTTACAGGCAAATTTTTCTTAATAGTGATTTTGCAAGCCAATAGAATTTTCTTTGACTCAACATTTTGGTAAGTTTTTAATGAAAAATCAGAAAGAGGTTTACTAGATAGTTTGTAAATTTTGTCACTTAAATGAATATTACCCTTCATTCTTCCTATAGTAACTATTTGACCAGTAGAGGCTTTACGAATATTAGAATTACCAATCATTAACTCAGACACAGTATATCTAGTATTTTCCTTCTCGAAATTAATAGTATCACCAATTTCAAGAGAATCTGCAAGATTTAACTTTATATGCCCTTTATTAGAATCGAAATTTGCGACATTTCCTACATATATCCCCATATTATTTGGTTTATCCTTAAATACTAAATCCTTATTAGGTAAATCACTAAAATGTCCAGAAGAAAAACCACCTCTATTAAATACTTGAAGTAAATCAGAATAATCTTTTTCATCAATTTCAAAATTGCCATTTTTATAATACAAATCTATATATTTCCTATAAATTCTAGTAACTGTCGCAACATATTCGGGACTTTTTAATCTACCTTCAATTTTTAAAGAAGTAACACCAGCATCTATAAGAAAACCTAAATTATCTAAACCACATAAATCACGAGGGCTTAACAAATAACCTTTATCAATAACAGTCTCATTATCCTCCAACAATTCATAGGGAAGACGGCAGGCTTGGGCACATTTACCACGATTAGCAGAACGTCCACCCACCATACTAGAAAATAGACATTGTCCAGAATAAGAAACACAAAGAGCACCATGAACAAAGCACTCTATTTCAATATCCGAATTTCTACATATATAATTAATTTCTTCTAGAGAAAGCTCACGAGATAAAATAACTCTAGAAAAACCTAAACGTTCAGCTTGTACAACTCCTTCTAAATTATGGATAGTCATTTGAGTACTAGCATGAACAGGAAGTTTTGGAAAGCTCTTTATTAATATTTTGGCGAGACCTAAATCTTGAACTATGATAGCATCAACACCAAATTCATAAGCAAAACTTGCTAAAGATAATGCAGAATCTAACTCATCATTTTTAATTAAAGTATTTAGTGCTAAATGAACCTTAACATTTCTAACATGAGCATATTCTATAGCTTGTTTAAGTTCATCTAAATTAAAATTTGTAGCACTTGCTCTAGCACTAAAATTAGAGGCTCCTAAATAAACAGCATCAGCACCATTTTGAACAGCAGCCTTTAAACAATCAAAGTTACCAACAGGACACAAAAGTTCTATATTATTTTTCATATTTAATTTCATTCCTTTCTAAGGCACAAACCTTAACTCATTTGTATTATTTACATTCCATATTATACCATAAAACAATATTTTATTACAATTTTAGATATAAATAATTATTATATTACAAACCCAAAATTTTAAATAAATTGTAGCATATATTTGTGAACGTTCATAGTTTTATTACTATGAACTAAAAAGGGGGTTAAAGTGCGAGCGAAATTTACTCTGTAAA
>CAOKMR010000026.1 GCA_948469815.1 uncultured Clostridiaceae bacterium
AAATTATCAAATATAAAGAACAAAAAACAATAGATTTATGAAAGCTATCAATACTTAGGAGGATTTAGCTATGTGTCAAAAAATAGTAATCCCAGAGGAGGAAAGGTATAGGAAGCAGATAGATAAAGAATGATAATCATACAGTATGAAATTGGAATAAAAAAAACTACCATTGAAAAAGATAAGCAAAATCAAAAATAATATAAGCGAAAATTTTGGGGAGGTATTTATGGAAATAAGAAATTGTAATGAAAAAGATATTGAGGAATTATATGAATTAATATGTGAATTAGAAAGTGAAAGATTTAATTATAAAAAATTCGAAGAAGCATATAAAAATAAAATAAAGGATGAAAAAAACCATTATTTTTTAGGAATAGAAGATAATCATATTATTGGTTTTATTAGTTTAATTATAGATTATCAGTTGCACCATGCAAGTAAAGTTGCAACTGTTGAAGAACTTATAATTAATAATAAATATAGAAATAATGGAATTGGTACAATGCTACTAAACAAAGCAATAGAATGTGCAAGAGCCAATAATTGTGTCATAATTGAATTAACAAGTAATTTTTCAAGACAAAGAGCACATAAATTTTATGAAAAAAATGGATTAAAAAAGGAAAGTTATAAATTTAAAATGAATCTATGACTTTAAAAGCAAATCACAAGTTATAGTAGAGATTAAAAATATGAAAGGTGAACTTAGAGCAGAAGGATTTTTGGTATATAAAATATAACTTATTATACTTATAATACAGAAGAAGAGTTGTTATTTAATTCAAAAAAAGGTACAAAAAAATTAAATTAGAAGGAGTAGAATATGAAAGAAAACGAAGTAAAAACAAAAACAGATGAAAAGAACAAAATATATGTAAAAGGAAATGAAGAAAAAATGGATTTAACAGAAGGACAAGCACAAACAAAGAAAAAAGAATTAGAACAAATGGCAGGTAAAAATTTGAACAAGATGAAAAAAGAAGTTAGTGAGTTTAAAAAATTTATCTCTAGAGGTAATGTAGTTGATATGGCAATAGGTGTTATTATTGGTGGAGCTTTCGGAAAAATTGTAACAAGTTTAGTAAATGATATTATTACACCTTTAATTGGAGTAATAATTGGAGGATTAGACTTTTCAAATCTAGCATGGCAAATAAAAGACTCTAAAATAGCCTATGGTTCTTTCATTCAAACAATTATAGACTTTTTAATTATTGCCATTTGCATTTTTACAACAGTGAGATTATTTGAAAAATTAAAACATGAAGAGAAAAAGGAGAAAGCAGAAGAAACACCTAAAAAAAGTGAAGAAGTGCAACTCCTAGAAGAGATTAGGGATTTATTGAAAAAGGATTAAAATAGAGTTAATAAATTAAAGGAGGAAAGAAATTGGTAGATTGCCAGGACATCCTTTTGCATCAGCAATAATTTCTGGAAAAATTATTGCTGACCAAATTATAAAGAATAAAGATAAATATGAAAAATATGATGAAATTGAAACTTTTGAAATTACGAAGATGATAGAAGAAAATAAAACTGATAATTTAGAAAGTAACAGAAATAAATTCGATAATTTAGCTGAGAAAGTCACAGAGATATTATGTAAAGAGAAACAAATTGATGAAATAAAAACTTTAGAAAATGAATTGGCAGATTTTGCAGAATATTTAAAAGGTAATATGAAATGCGTTCAAGAAGTATATATGTACTATAGAACTAAATTATTAATGGAGGTATTAAAAAATGAAATTAGATAAAATAAGGGAAATCTTAAATAGTTATGATGAAGCAATAAAAAGATTAATAACATTAAGAATGTCTATTATTCCACTTGTAGCTTATACAAAAATAGAAAACAATTTACCACTTTTCCAACCCAAAAGAGAAGAAGAAATTTATAAAAAAATAGAAGAATTTTCAAATGAAAATGGTATAGATAAAGAATTATTAAAAAACATTTATAAATTAATTATTTCAAATGCATTAAAAATAGAAGAAGAGATAGTAGAGAAAACTAATAGTACAGTAGTAGAAGATATAGATATATCAAGCCTAGATAATATTACTAAAAACTTTAAAGAACTGGATAGTATTTTAAATAATCATATTCCTAATATTATATCAAATATTGTAAATGATGAAAATTTGAAAAATTATAATCTAACTCAAAAAGCAACTTTATATTATAACAAAAATATAGAATCAGAAGAAACATAGGAGGAAGTATTTATGTATAAAATAGGAATAATTGGATTAGGTTTTATGGGCGGATGTCTAGCTAAGACTTTAATAAAGTCAAAAAAAATAGAAGAAATATGTGCATTTGATACAAACAAAGAATTTTTACAAACAGCTTTTAATGAAGGAAACATAACTAAGATTGCTAATGAATTAGCAGATTTCAAGGACTCAGATATTATTTTTCTATGTACACCAGTTGGGTTAATATCAGAATTTGCTAAAAAACTAAAAGATATAATAAAAAATGAATGTATAATAACTGATATAGGAAGTACAAAACGTACAATTATCGATAATATAAAAGAAATTGACATTAACTTTGTTGGAGCACATCCAATGGTTGGCTCAGAAAGAACGGGATATAATACATCAAATGATTATTTATTTGAGAATGCATATTATATTTTAATTGATAATGATAATAAGACAAGTATTAATAAAATGCAGGAAATAATAAAAGAGCTAAAAGCTATACCAGTTTTATTGGACTCTAAAAATCACGATTATATAATGGCTACTATTAGTCATGTTCCGCATGTTATTGCATCTGCACTTGTAAATTTAGTTAGAGAACTTGATACTAATGATGAAAAGATGAAATTATTAGCAGCAGGAGGATTTAAAGATATAACAAGAATTGCATCAGCAGATCCCATAATGTGGGAACACATATGTAAAGAAAATGAAGATGAAATAGTATTAGTATTAGAAAAATATATTAATAATCTAAAGTACATAAAAGAAAAAATTGGAAGTAAAAATGAGATGTATGAGTTCTTCAAAACATCAAAAGAATACAGAGATAGCTTTGCAATTAAAAAGATTAATGGGCAAACCAATCCAACTATTAATGTAAGTATAAAAGATGAAAAGGGTTCTATTGCTAATGTAGCAACACTTCTTGCAAAAAATGATATAAATATTAGAAATATAGGAATAGAAAATAATAGAGAAAACATGAGTGGAGCTCTATATATTGTTTTTGAAAACTATGAAGAAAAGGAAAAAGGATTTAAAATTTTAAAAGAAAATAATTATAAAGTAAAAAGCTCATAAGGTAGGTGATAAGATGAAAGTAGGGTATTTAGGACCAAAGGGAACTTTTTCATATGAAATATGTAGTAATATATATAGTGATGAATATGAAAAAATACCTTTTTGGACAATATTAGATTTGATAAAAGCTTTAGAGAATTATATAATAGATGAGGCTATTGTCCCAATAGAAAATTCTTTACAGGGTTGTGTAACAGAGGCAATAGATACTATTATAAAAAGTAATAATATATCTATATATGCAGAAGAAAGATTAAAAATAAATCAAAATTTAATGGCTAAAAATAAATATAACTTAAGTGAAATAAAACAAGTGTATTCACATCCACAAGCACTAGCACAATGTAGAGGATATTTACAAAATAATTTAAAACAAGCAGAATTAATTGAAGTATCAAGCACAGCACTGTCTGCAAAAGAAGTATCACAGAAAGAAAATGTTGCTTGTATATGTAATATGAGTTGTAGAGAAGAATACAATCTAGAAGTTTTAGAAAGGAATATTCAAGACAATAACTCTAATGAAACAAAGTTCTGGCGTTTACTTAATTATCATAAAGAGGTAATAGATGCAAATAAAATGACATTAATTTTTTCTACAGAAGATAAACCAGGAGCATTATTTAAAGTATTAAGAATATTTGAAGAAAATAATCTAAATTTAACAAAAATTGAGTCACGACCAACTAAAAAACAATTAGGACAATATTACTTTTGGATAGATGTAGATTTAAATAATAATGTATATGAAGAAGTAATAAAAGAATTAAAAGATGAAGTAATAGATTTTAAATTATTAGGAAAATATAAATCTAATGTAGGAGGATAAAAATGATATCTGATAAAATGAAAGAACTTGTAAAAAACAATTCAGTAATAAGAGAAATGTTTGAAGAAGGAAAAAAATTAGCTCAAAAATATGGAAAAGAAAATGTATATGATTTTAGTTTAGGAAATCCTAGCATTCCAGCACCAGAAAAAGTTAATAAAACAATAGTAGAAATACTAAAAAATGAAGATTCATTAAAAGTACATGGATATATGAATAATGCAGGATTTGAAGATGTAAGAGAAAAAATAGCAGAAAATATAAACAATAAATTTGATACAAATTTTTCTAAAGAAAACATTGTAATGTGTGTTGGAGCCGCCTCAGGAATCAACATAATTTTAAAAAGTATATTAAATCCAAATGATGAAGTAATTACATTTGCACCATATTTTATGGAATATAAAAATTATGTGAACAGTTATGATGGAAGATTAATAGAAATATCACCAAATACCAAAGACTTTCAACCAAAATTAGAAGAATTAGAAAATAAAATTACAGAGAAAACAAAAGCTATAATTATAAATACTCCTAATAATCCTACAGGAGTAATATATTCAGAAGAAACAATAAAAGAAATTTCTAGAATATTAGAGAAAAAACAAGAAAAATATGGAAAAGAAATTTTCATAATATCTGATGAACCATATAGAGAGATTGCATATGATAATAATGTGGTTCCATATATTACAAAATATTATGATAATACATTTGTAGTTTATTCATATAGTAAAACATTATCTATTCCAGGGGAAAGAATAGGATATGTAGTTATTCCAACACAGATGCAGGACAGTAAAAATATAATTACAGCAGTAACCATAGCAAATAGAATAATAGGATGTGTAAATGCACCATCATTAATGCAAAGAATACTAATACAATGCTCGGACAAAAAAGTAGATTTAACTATATATGATGAAAATAGAAAGCTTTTATATAATGAATTAACTAAATATGGATTTGAATGTATAAAACCACAAGGAGCATTTTATCTATTTTTAAAGTCACCAATAGAAGATGATATAGAATTTTGTAAAAAAGCAAAAGAATATAATATATTATTTGTACCAGGTAGTTCATTTGCTTGTAGGGGATATGTAAGAATTGCTTATTGTGTATCAAATGAAATGATAAAAAGAGCATTACCTTCATTTAAAAAGTTGGCAGAAAATTATATAGACATTTAATGTGTTATATATGTAAAAGGAAATGAAGAAGGATATTCTAAATAATGGGAATATGTAAAAAGGATTATAGTAATATATGGAGAATTTATATAGAAAAGTAAAAGATAATTGGATAATTATATTTAGTGTAGCAATTTCAATAATTATATATTTTCTTATATCTGAATTACTTAGTTTAAATTTACTGTATGGAACAGATGTAAATGTATGGAAATATATAGCAAATATGATTCAAGATGGTAGAATTATATACAAAGATTTATTTGACCATAAAGGACCTATTTTATATCTATTTTATTATTTGTTTAGAAATTATACAATAATATCAGAATTAGTTATTTTTATAGTTAATGAAATATTTATATATAAGATAACGAAAATTGTCTTATCTGATAAATATACAAAATTAAAAAGTATAATAGTAACAGCAATCAGTATGATAATATTATTTATCACTTTAGAGGATTTTCCAAATACTGAAAGTTATTCTATACCATTTATTTTGATATCATTATATTATTTTGTAAAGAATTTAATTTTAAAATATAATGCTAAATCATTTGCAATAATTGGCTTTTGTATGTCTATTGTATTGTTTTTAAGAGCTAATATAATTGTTTTGTGGATAATAATATATCTATATTTTATAACTAAAATGATAATAAAAAGAAAAATAAAAGAACTGTTTAGACTTATAGGTTATACAATTTTAGGAATGTCTATATGTATTGTGCCTATAGTAATATATTTGATACATAACAATATTTTAAAAGAATTTATAGAATATTATTTAATATTCAATTTAAAATATGCCTCAGTGAGTACTCAAAACGATATTTGGGAAACATGTATATACTTTTTTACAGTAACTTTATGTATACATCCAATTATAATATTTATAAATATAGTATTAATATTTTTGAAAAAGAATATTGAAGATAGAAAGTTATTAATAATAAATTTAATATACTATATAGTTTCAATATATATTGTTATATCTCCTAAAAGGGAGTATTTGCACTATGCAATAATATTAATGCCATGTGTTATAATACCATTAAGTATGTTAATAAAGAATAAGTACAAATATAAATTGGCTATTACTATAGGTATAGAATTATATCTAGCCTTAATTGTTTTTGGAATAGGGTATTATAATATAAAATACAAAAAAGAAAATTTACAAAAATATTTATTAAAAATTGAGATTATTGCAGATTGGCTAAAAGAAAATACACAAGAAGATGATAATATATTAGTCTTAGGAAATGAAAATATAATATATAATTTATCAGAAAGAAATTATAAAGGAAAATTTTTCTATCAGTTTCCAGTAATATATAATAGCGATGATATAGCAAATAAATTTTTACAAGAAATTAAAGAGCAAATGCCAGAATACATAATAGTTAATAAATATAAAATTAATAATGATAATAATATAGACAGAGAAATTAGTAAAATACTTGAAGAACAGTATATTCAAATAGAAGAATATGTATATAGGAGGAAATAGAGTGAAGAAAATAGCCATAATAGGAGCAGGGTATTCAGGATTAGCATGTGCTAAGAAATTATTAGAAAAGGAGTATACAGTTACAATATTTGAGGAACAAGATGAAATCGGAGGAATGGCAAGATGTATAAGTAGAAATGGATATATAATTGATAAGCATTATAGACACATATTTCAAAGTGATACATATATGATAAATTTACTAAATGAGATGGGATTAAATCAAGAATTGCAATGGTTAGATACTAGAATGGCATATTATTCAAGTGAGGGATTATATGAATTTGGAACACCACTATCATTATTAAGATATAAACCTTTAAATTTTATACAAAAAATAAAATTTGGGTTATCAATTATCAATTTGAAATTTATAAAAAATTACAAAGATATAGAAAAGTACTCAGTAAAAGAATGGCTTGTAAAAAGATATGGAGAAAGTATTTATAACAAAGTATGGGAACCACTAATGAATGGCAAATTTCAGAACGAAAAAGAAAAAGTATCTATGGCATGGTTATGGGGAAAAATAAATCTAAGAAGTACTAATGGAACTATGAAGGGAGAAAAATTAGGTTATTTAATGGGTAGCTGGAAAAAATTAAATGATAGATTATACTCATATTTAATCGAAAATAAATGTATTATAAAATTGCAAGAAAAAGTTGAAAAAGTATATAAAAGTGAAAACAAATATATAATTGAAACAGATAAAAATAAATATGAAGAATTTGATGAGGTAGTAAGTACATTACCATATAATACAATGGAAAAAATTTTCAATGATATTTTAGACAATAACGAAATAGAAAAGATAAAACAAATGAAATATATGTCAGCAAAAACTTTATTAATTAATAGTAAAAAAAGCATATCTCCATATTATTGGATTAATGTAGGAGATAATTCTATTCCTTTTGTAGGTATAATTGAACATACAAATATGGTACACAAAACAAATTATAATTCTGAAAACATAATATATATATCAAATTATCTTGATAAAAATGACGAAAAATATAAAATGTCAGCAAAAGAATTGGTAGAATTATATTTACCATATTTAAAAAAGATAAACTCGAAGATTGATTTAAATGATATAATAAGTGCAGAAACTTTTGAAGAAGAATATGCACAACCTGTAATAAAGACTAATTATAGTAAAGACAAATTAAATAATAGATTATCATCAGGTGTATATATAGCTAATATGGCTCAAATTTATCCAGAAGATAGAGGTATGAATTATGCCATAAAATTAGGGTATAACATAGCAGAGTTAATAAATTAAAGGAGGACAAGAATGGTAAAAGTATTATTTGTGTGTTTAGGAAATATATGCAGATCTCCAATGGCAGAATATGTATTTAAAGATATGGTAAAAAAACAGGGGATAGAAGAAATTTATATTGACTCTGCTGCAACAAGTAGTGAAGAAATAGGAAATTCTATTCATTATGGAACTAGAAATAAATTGAAAGAAATGAATATAGAGTATGGAAATCATTTTGCAAGACAAATTACACATAAAGATTATGAGCAATTTGATTATATAATAGGCATGGAAGAAAGAAATATAGAGGATATAAAGAAGATAGTAGGAAAAGATAATAAAAATAAAATTTATAGATTACTAGATTTCTCCAAAAATCCAAGAGATATAGCAGACCCATGGTATACTGGGAACTTTGATAAAACTTATGATGATATTGTAGAAGGATTAGAGACATTTTCAAATTATTTAAGACAAGAAAAACAAGTACTATTAAATGAAAGAATATTAGAAAAATGTTTACCAAGTTATTTAGAAAACGATTTAAAAAACTTAAAAGAGGGGATAAAAAATAATGTTACCTATTTGGATTGTTTAATAAATGAATTGCAGGGTTCAGTGAATAGTGCATTTGTAGATGGAGATATATCAGAAGAACAATGTGATTACTTTTATAGAAAATATATAAGGATGGAGATATAAAATGGTGGATTTTACTAATTGTAATATAAATAAATTTAAATATTATGGAGGAAAAAACGGAGGCAAAATATGTATTATATATAATAAAGAAAACTATATGTTAAAATTTCCATCTATGAAAGACACATTTATAAATGAACATAAATATTCAAATAGTTGTATTTCAGAATATATTTCATGCAATATATTAAAAACCTTAGGGTTAAATGTACAAGAAACAATATTAGGAACATATAAGATAAATAATAATGAAAAAATAGTCGTTGCATGTAAAGATTTTACATCAGATGGTACAATATTCAAACAATTTGCAGAATTAAAGAATAGTCAAATAGAAACATCAAAGAATGGATATGGTACAGAGTTAAGTGAAATTATAGAAACAATTGAAAATCAATTAATATATGATGTAAAAAAATTAAAGGACTTTTTTTGGGATATGTTTATAGCAGATAGTTTAATTGGAAATTTTGATAGACATAATGGAAATTGGGGATTCTTAATAAATGAAAATCAAAAGAAAATTGATATAGCACCTATTTATGATTGTGCATCATGCTTATATCCACAGTTGACAGATGAAAATATATCGAAAATTATAAGTGACGAAGAGGAAATGAATGCTAGAGTATTTGTATTTACAACATCTGCATTAAAATTAAATGATAAAAAGATTAATTATTTTGAATACATAAATAGCGTAAAAAATGAGGATTGTAATAATGCCCTATTAAGAATTTTCCCTAAAATTGATATAGAGAAAATTAATAATATTATTGATGAAACACCCGATATTTCTGAAATTAGAAAAGAATTTTATAAAAAGATTCTAAAAATGAGATATGAGAAGATATTAAAACATAGTTATGAAAAATTATAATAATAACTTATTTTGTAAATTGAGTTCCATTAAGTTTAAATTTGTTATATTGTAAATCGAGGAAGAATATGGTATAATAAAATAGTATTTTAAGGAGGAATTTGTATATGAAAAAAAGAATAGCAATAATAGTATTAATGATAGCAGTAATACTCATTTGTGCATTATTTGTAATAAGAAAATCTTTTGCACTTGATAATAATGTAAAAGACATTAAATATTATGATAATTTAATAGAAAATCAAAAAGTAGCAACAATTTTATTAAATGAAAAAACAGTCTCAAGAAATACAAATAAAAAAGAAATAATGGAATATGACTCAAAAATAAAAAATGTTAAAGACTCTAATAACAAAACATTAGAAGACAAAGACTTAATCAAAACAGGAGATTATATAACAGTAAACAATGAAGACTATATAGTAATTTTGTATGGAGATGTAAATAAGGATGGTTCTATATGTGATATAGAAGATATTATGATAGTAAAAAATAATTATTCTGATAACAGAGAAATTGATAGTATAGAAAGATTAGCAGCAAACTTAGTAAATGATGATGTTCTAGATACACAAGATATTGCAAGAATGATAAAAATATATTTAGGTATACTTGGAGAAGATTTAACAACAAAAATTCCAGAAAATTATTTAGACTTTGAGACAGGTGGAGATAAAGAACCAGGACAGGATGCTGAAAAGCCAGGAGAAGATGATAACGACCCAGAAGAAAAACCAGAACCACAAGAAGATACACCAGTAGCAAAGCATGGAAAATTAAGCGTTAATGGAACAAATATTGTAGATAAAAACGGAAAGAATTTTCAACTAAGAGGAGTAAGTACACATGGATTACAATGGTACCCTCAATATGTAAAACAGGAAACTTTTACATATATGAGAGACGAATGGGGAATAAATGCAATAAGACTTGCAATGTATTCAGATCCAAATGTTGGATATACAAAATCTTTACATGAAATAGTAAAAAACGGCGTTGAATATGCTAAAAATGCAGGAATATATGTAATAATAGACTGGCATATTTTAAGTGATGGAAATCCAAATACAAATAAAAGTTCAGCTATCGAATTCTTTAAAGAAATGACTTCACAATACAAAGATTATGATAATGTAATCTACGAAATTTGTAACGAACCAAATGGAGATGTTCAGTGGGAAAGAGATATAAAACCATATGCTCAAGATGTAATTAAAGAGATAAGAAATATAGATACAGATGCAATAATAGTAGTAGGAACACCAACGTGGTCACAAGATGTTGATATTGTTGCTAAAAGTCCAATTACAGGATATGATAATATAATGTATACATTACACTTTTATGCAGCCACACATAAAGAGTATTTAAGACAAAAAGCAAATACAGCATTAACTGCTAGTTTACCTATATTTGTAACAGAATTTGGTATTTGTGATGCCTCTGGAAATGGTGTAATAGATATAAATGAAGCAAATAAATGGATAGATTTTTTAAATGAAAATAACATAAGTTGGATGTGTTGGAACTTATCTAATAAAAATGAGAGCTCATCAATATTGAAGGACACTGATAAAACAACAGGATGGACAAAAGAAGAATTATCAGAGGAAGGAAAGTGGCTATTAGAAGCATTAAAGAGATAGAATGTAGAAAGGAATGTGATTTAAGTGAAAAACAAAATTATTTTAATAAATGTAATTCTAATAGCAATAATAAGTATATCTACTGTAAGTTTTGGGTTTAGTATTGATATGGAAATAGATAAAAAGGAAAACCTAAATGTAGATGATGAATTAATACTTACAATAAACTTAAATGAGAAAATCGTGGGAGCAAGTTTTAAAATTAATTATGATACAAATATCTTAAAGCTATTAGATAAAGAAACGCAAAATTTATATGTTTCAGAAAATAATAGACAAATAGCTTGTGTATATATTGATATGGAAAATATAGGAACAGACTCTATAAAAATAAAATTCAAAGTATTAAATACAGATAAAACAGAATTGAAATTTAGTTTAGAAGAAGCAAAATTTATAACATTAGATAATGAAAATTCATATTCAGGAAGTGAAATTAATGGAATTAGTAAAACAATAACAATTAAAAAAGCTTCAAATGATAATAATGTAGGTGATAACATAGGCAACAATGTAAATAATAGTAATGGTATAAACAATAATCAAAGTAATACTTCAAATAGCAATCTAAATAATAATATTACAAGTAATAATAACAATAATGGTTACAGTAAGGACAATACAACCATAAATACATATCTTCCCAAAACAGGAACAAGTGACATAATAATATATTCTTTTATAGGAATAACAATTTTAAGTATAATATATTTTAGAATTAAATTAAGAAAAATTAGTAAATGTTAAATTAAAAAAGATGAACTGGAAGGCTCCAGTTCATCGACTCATTCACCAGGTTTATTGTAGCCATACCCTATAAAATTTCCTGCCGAATCATACCGTGAAATAATAGAGCTAGAATAATATCCTTTTTTCACGCTCTGCCTATAAGTATCTGTTGTATCCATCATAGATGGATTTCTTCCGCTAGCGGGACAGATTTTACAATTCTTATCCCGACATGCTTGGCAATCATAGTAGTGTCTTCCCATGGTACATACCTCCTTGTGAAATCCTGTTAAAATTACATTGTACATTACTTATTTTACCATATATTTCTGATTTTTGCAAATATATAATAAAATTACAGATAACTATTCCAAATTACAACGATATATGATATACTAAATAAACGATGAAATAGCTCATAGAAAGGGATGAGTAGAGTAATGAGAATACTATTTATGGGAACACCAGATTTTGCAGAAGAATCATTAGAAAAATTATATAATTCAAGTCATGAGATTATTGGTGTTGTGACAAACCCAGATAGACCAAAAGGTAGAGGAATGAAAATGACACGGAAGTCCTGTAAAAGAATTTGCTGTATCTAAAAATATAAAAATATACCAACCAGAAAAAGTAAAAGAGAATGAACAATTTATAAGTGAAATAAAAGAATTAGATCCAGAAATTATATGTGTTGTTGCTTATGGAAAAATATTGCCAAAAGAAATATTAAATATTCCAAAGTATGGATGTATAAATCTTCATGGTTCAATATTACCTAAATATAGAGGAGCAGCCCCTATCCAATGGGCTGTTTTAAATGGTGATAAAACAACAGGAGTAACCACGATTTATATGAATGAAAAAATGGATGAAGGAGATATGATTTTAAAAGAAGAAATAGATATAGGAGAATATGAAACGACAGGTGAATTATGGAATAGATTATCTAGTATAGGAGCAAAATTATTGTTAAAAACTGTAAATGAAATTGAAAAAGGAACAGCCCCGAGAATACCACAAGGAGAAAATTATACTATTGCTCCAATGTTAAATAAAGAAATGTCAAAAATAAACTGGAACATAGAAGCAGAAAAAATAAAAAATTTAGTATGTGGCTTAAATCCTATAATGGGAGCATATACTATGTATGGAGACAAAAAAATAAAAATATGGAAAATAAAAATTTTAGAAGAGTCTTCTAATAAAGAACCAGGATATATTATAGAAGCAGATGACAAAAAAGGATTAAAAATAATGACAAGAGATAAAATAATTCTAGTTACAGAAATACAAGGGGAGAATGCAAAAAGGATGTCAATAAATGATTTTCTAAGAGGAAATAAAATAGAAGTGGGTAAAGCTTTTAAATAAGTTTATTTATGTATTCGAAAGGAATGATATAAAAATGAAATATTTTGGAACTGACGGTATAAGAAGAATTGCAAATACAGAACTTACACCAGAGTTCGTATATACTATATCAAAAGCTGGGGCATATGTATTAACAAAACATGTTAAAGAAGGAGTAAAACCAAGAATTATAATAGGTAGAGATACAAGAATTTCAGGAACACTAATAGAAAGTGCGATGACAGCTGGATTTTTAAGTAGTGGAGCAAATGTCGAACTAGTAGGAGTAGCACCTACACCAGCAATTGCATATCTAACTAAAGAAACAAATGCAGATATGAGTGTAGTAATTTCTGCATCACATAACACATTTGAATATAATGGAATTAAGTTTTTTAGTAATAAAGGAACAAAAATTCCTGATAATATAGAAGAAGAAATTGAAGAAGCCATAGACAGTGAAATTGCCTTAAATAAAGAAATAAACAGTCAAGATATAGGAGTAGCATGTGTTAAAGAGGATTTAGTCGATAACTATTTTAATTTTGTAGTGAATATTTTTAAAGATAATATACAAAAATATAATAGAGATGACTTTGTAGTTGGAATTGATACTGCTAATGGTGCAACATATAAAATTGCAGAAAAGATATTTAAAGAACTAGGAATAAAATATAAAATAATAAATAATAATCCAGATGGAATAAATATAAATAAAAACTGTGGTTCAACTCACTTAGAACAATTAAGACAATATGTATTGGAAAATAAATTAAGCATGGGAATTGCTTATGATGGCGATGGAGATAGATGTTTAACTGTAAATGAAAAAGGAGAAGAAGTAAATGGAGATATTATTTTAGCAATCATTGCAGACTATATGAAGAAAAATAATATGTTAGAAAAAAATAAAATTGTTGCAACTGTAATGAGTAATATTGGATTAAACAAATATGCAAATAATAATAATTTAGAATTGGTTCAAACCAAAGTTGGAGACAGATATGTTTTAGAAGAAATGTTAAAAAATGGTGGAAATCTAGGAGGGGAACAATCAGGACATATTATTCTTTCAGACTTTAATTTAACAGGAGATGGAATTGTAACATCATTAATGATTATAAAAATACTATTAGAAGCTAGACAATCTTTCTCAGAGGTATGTAGAATAATGACAATATATCCGCAAACTTTAATAAATGTAAAAGTAAAAGAATTTGATATGGATAAATATCCCGAAATAAAAGAAATAATTTTAAAAACAGAGAAGGAATTAGAAGGAGAAGGAAGAGTATTAATAAGAAAATCTGGAACAGAGCCTTTATTTAGAGTAATGTTAGAGGGAAAAGATAAAGATTACATAGACAAAGCAGCAAAAGATATTGCAAATACCATACAAAATAAAATGAATTAATGGAGTAGGGGCGACTAGTAGTCGCCCGCATTCTACAAAAATTATTTTGAAAGGAATGAGATATATAATAATGGAAGAAAGAAGAAAATTTTATATAACAACACCAATATATTATCCAAGTGGCAAATTTCATATAGGAACAGCATATACAACAACTCTTGCAGACACCATTAAAAGGTATAAAGAACTAAGAGGATATGATGTAAGGCTATTAACAGGGCTAGACGAGCATGGTCAGAAAATCGAAGAAGTAGCAAAAAAAGAGGGAAAAACACCACAAGAACATGTAGATAAAATGGCAGATGATGCAAAAAAACTATGGGCTAAAATGGATATTAAATATGATGATTTCATACGTACAACAGAAGAAAGACACTGTAAAATAGTAGAAGAAATCTTTGATAGACTAATGGAGCAAGGGGACATCTATAAGGGAGAATATGAAGGTTGGTATTGTATGCCTTGCGAGACATATTTTACAGAAACTCAACTAAAAGATGGAAAGTGTCCTGAATGTGGACGTGAAGTTAAGAAAATGAAAGAAGAATCATATTTCTTTAATATGAAAAAATATACAGAAAGACTTATAAAATTTTATAATGAAAATCCAGAATTCATACAACCAGAATCAAGAAAAAACGAATTATTTAATAATTTTCTAAAACCAAGACTTGAGGATTTATGTGTAACTAGGACAACTTTTGATTGGGGAATTAAAGTAAGAAAAGACCCAAAACATATAATATATGTATGGCTAGACGCTTTAACAAATTATATTACAGCATTAGGATATTTATCAGATGATGATACCTTATTAAAGAAATATTGGCCTGCGGATTTACAAATTGTTGGAAAAGATATTATAAGATTTCATGGAATATATTGGCCAATATTTTTAATGGCTTTAGATTTACCTCTTCCAAAGAAGATTTACGCACATGGATTTATAATGATGAAAGATGGTAAAATGTCAAAATCAAAAGGAAATGTTGTTTATCCAGAAATGTTAATAGATAGATATGGATTAGATGCTTTTAAATACTTCTTATTAAGAGAATTCACATTTGGTCAAGATGCAGTATTCTCTCCAGAGGGATTTATTGAAAGATTTAACTTTGATCTATGTAATGACTTAGGAAATCTTTTAAATAGAACAATAGGAATGATAAATAAATATTTCGAAGGAACAATACAGACAAATTTAAAAGTAAAAACAGAATTTGATGATGAATTAGAAAGATTTACAACCGAAAAAATACAAGCAGTAGAACAATGTATGGATAATTATCATATTAGTAATGCTTTAGAAAATATTTGGAGCATAATATCTAGAACAAATAAATATATAGATGAAACTGCACCATGGGTACTTGCAAAAAATGAGGAAAAGGATAAATTAGCTTCTGTAATGTATCATTTAAGTGAAAATCTAAGAAAGATAGCTATAATGATAATGCCTATAATGAATAATACTGCTAAAGAGATATTAAGGCAATTAGGAATAAATGAAAAAGAACTACATGAATGGGAAAGTATAAAAAACGGACTTAGAATAAAAGATGGAACAAAGGTGATTGAAAAGGGAGAGCCATTGTTTATGAGATTAGATATGGAAGAAGAAATCTCATATATCAAATCTTGTATGCAAGTTGGAAGATAATAATAGATAGGAATTTTAAAATGTAGGGGCACATTGCATGTGCCCATTAGAATAAAAGATAAATTAAGTATGGCACATGCAATGTGCCTCTACAATGAAATGGAGAAAAATATGAAAGATACGATTATAATAGTTGAAGGGCCACAAGGGACAGGAAAAACTACAGTAACAAATTATTTAAGAGAGAAGATGAGTGCAACAGATTTATACAGACTATCAGGAATAAAAGATAAAACAGAGACAGGAAAAGAAAAAATCAAAATTAAATATGAAAAATTATTAGATTATGTTGAAAACTGCAAAGATATTAATATGATATTTGATAGAAACTTTTTTTCAAATGAGGTATATGCTAGATTAGGATACCAAAAATACAATTTTGCAGATGTATATGAAAATTTATTAAATAGATTAGATAATATTGATGCTAATATATATCTTGTAATATTATATTTAAAGGATGAAGCAGAATTCGAAAATAGACTAAAAAGAGATAAACACGAATATCAAAAATTTGAGGTTCAAAGTAGTATAATTCAACAAAGGGAATACTTAAAATTAGCAGATGAAGTAGAAAAACAAGCAAAAAACATAAAAGTAATAAGATTTAATACAGATAATGATGGATTATTTGAACAAAAAATGGAAAAATATTTCGGAGAGTTATTTTCAAACTGAGTTATAATTTTATTAAAAATGAAAGAACAAAATTGTAGGGGCGAGCATTGCTCGTCCGATCTTCGAAAAAAGCACCAAATAGGAAGGAAAATAAAAATGTCAAAAATAGGTTTCTATGGAGGAAGCTTCAATCCACCAACAAAAGCACATATTGAATTAGCAAAAAAAGTTATAAAAGAATGTAGTTTAGATAAAGTAATATTTGTACCAGTAGGAGATTTATACGAAAAAGAAGGAATGGCAAAAGCAATACATAGATATAATATGTTAGAAATAGCATCTAATAGAGAAGTTAATCTTCAAGTATCAGACATAGAAATAAGAGAAACTAAAAACTATAAGACAATAGAAATATTTGAAATATTGAAAAATGAATACAGAAAAGAAGAAATCTACTTTATAATGGGAGCCGATAATTTACAAAAGCTACCATTTTGGCATGAAAGTAATAAATTAGTTAGCGATTATAATTATATAATACTAGACAGAGGTTTAATAAAAACGAAAGATATAATCGAAAATAATGAACTATTAAAGAAAAATAAGAAGAGATTTACAATAATAAGCAATATAGAGTTTTATGACTGTTCTTCAACAACAATTAGAGAACAGATAAAAAAAGGAGAAAATCCAGAAAATTTAGATGATGGAGTATATAGTTACATAAGAGAAAATAATATTTATTATACTAGAAATTAGAGGTTAGAAGTTAGAAATTAAATAATAATTTCAAATTTCTTAAATAAAGAAAGGTGCAGTATGAAAAGAATAAATAATTTTGTCTTATGGTTTTTCTTTATAATATTTGAAGAAATAGTTTTCTCAATAGCTATATTTAATTCAATAAAATCATTAGGATATATAATTTTATTCAGTGCTATGTTTGCTGCTATTTTACATTTATTAACAAGTATGAAAAGAAAAGTAAGTATAATACTGAGTTATATATTTATAGTAATTATCATAGGGATTTTTATAGCACAATATATATATTACAATATTTATCAAGCAATAATATCCTTTTATTCAGCAACAAATGCAGCTAGGCAAATATTACAATTTTCCACAACAATATTAGAAACTGCTTTAAATAGATGGTATATTATCATTCTATTTATATTACCAATTATAGGTTTTGTAATATTACATAAAAAAGACAAAATTAAGTTTGAAGATGTAAAACTAAGACAAAAATTAATTACAATAATAATAGGCTTAACATTACAAATAATAGCATTAATATTTATAATAAATACAAATATAGATGAAATATATTCAAGTAGAAACTTATATTACAATGTAAATGCTCCTACTATTACTGCAAATAGATTTGGAGTTTTGACGACAATGAGATTAGACTTAACAAGACTATTATTTGGATTTGAAGAAAAGAATACTTTAGTAACTGGAGAACAAACCTTAGTTAATCAAAAAATTATAGATGATGAAGCAAAAAGTGAAGAAATAGAATACAACTCTTTAGACATAGACTGGAACAATCTAATAACTAATGAAACCAATTCAAATATAAGAAGTATTTATGAATATATGTCAAAACAAGAACCAAGTAAAAAGAACGAATATACAGGAATGTTTGAAGGAAAAAATTTAATAGTATTTGTAGCAGAAGCATTTACTGACTTAGCAATTGATGAAGAATTAACACCAACATTATATAAACTATATTCAGAAGGTTTTCAATTTGATAATTTATATACACCATTATTTCCTGTTAGTACAGCAGACGGAGAATATATGACTGATACATCATTAATACCAGAAGAAGGAACTTGGAGTTTAGAAAAAGTAGAAAAAAATTATATGCCATATTCTTATGCTAATGTATTAAAAAAATTTGTCTATTCATCACAATCATATCATAACCATACAGCAACATATTATAATAGGCATAAATACTTAAAAGGTATGGGATATAATTCATACTTAGCAAAAGGAAATGGACTAGAAAAAAGAATGAACCTTAATAATTGGCCAAGTAGTGATTTAGAAATGATAGATGTAACTACAAGTGATTATTTAAAGGAAGGGGACGAAAAATTTTTAACATATTATATGACAGTGAGTGGGCATTTACAATATACACCGAGTGGAAATAAAATAGTGGATAAAAATTGGAAATATGTAGAAACATTAGACTATTCAGAAAAAGCAAAGGGATATTTGGCATCACAAATAGAATTAGATAGGGCAGTAGAATTATTAATAAAAAGACTAGAAGAAGCGGGAAAATTAGAAGATACTGTTATACTAATAAGTGGAGACCATTACCCTTATGGACTAACACTTGACGAAGTAAATGAATTATCAAAAGTAAAAAGAGATGATACTTTTGAAAAACATCATTCAACAGCACTAATTTGGAACAGTAAAATGAAAGAACCAATTAAGGTAGAGAAGATTAGTAGTAGTTTAGACTTACTACCAACAATGCTGAACTTATTTGGAATAGAATTTGACTCTAGATTATTAATGGGGAGAGATATCTTATCAGACAGTGACTCTTTAGTCATATATTCAAATAGAAACTTCATAACAAAATATGGAAAATATGAAGCATTAACAAATAAATTTGAGCCATTTGAAGAAGTATATGAAGGCTTTGATACAGATACATATATAAAAAATATAAGCAATGTAATTTATAATAAATATCAAATGTCAAAACTAATATTAGACAACGATTTTTATAGAAAACTTTGGATAGCACTAGGTTGGGAAATAAATTAATACTAAAATGTTTTATATTATTTGAATTCACATAATTATAATATGAAATTCTATTAATTTACATTATTTTCCCTTGACAAGCTATATATAAAATAATATAATATTATTAATTTAAATGAACTGTGAAGAGGACGGAAGTAAAATAAAGGTTGCTAGTAGAGATAATTAGTCGTGGCTGAAAGCTAATTTTAGTAAACATATTTGAAAAACTACCTTGGAGTTTCTAGTAGAAATACTAGCGTTTAGGATTATCGTAAAAATCTAAAAATGAAGTTAAACATTAGGGTGGAACCGTATATGAAAATATACCCCTATGGGCAAAAATCCCATAGGGCTTTTTTGTATATATAAATGACATAATTTCAAATAATATTACGAATTAAGTTGTAGAAGCGAGCATGGTTCATTGGATAATGAAATTTTGTAAAATAAAAGGAGGTTATTTATGTTTAAAATTAAATTAGAGGGTGGAAAAACAAGAGAAGTAGAAGAAAGTGTATATTGGCATACTACATCACACATTATGGCACAAGCAGTAAAAAGATTATTCCCAGAAGCAAAGATGGCAATAGGACCATCAATAGAAAAAGGTTTTTATTATGACTTTGACATAGAAAAATCATTTTCAGAAGAAGACTTATTAAAAATTGAAGAAGAAATGAAAAAAATTCAAAAAGAAAATCTAGTTATAGAAAGATTTGAACTTCCAAGAGAAGAAGCAATAAAACTAATGGAAGAACAAAAACAAGACTATAAAGTAGAATTAATAAAAGAATTACCAGAAGGAGAAATAATATCCTTCTATAAACAAGGAGAATTTACAGACTTATGTAGAGGTCCACATTTGCCATCAACAGGATGTGTTAGGTGTGTAAAACTATTATCTACATCAGGAGCGTATTGGAGAGGGGACGAGCATAATAAAATGCTAAAAAGGATTTATGGTATTTCATTCCCAAAACAATCTGAGTTAGATGAATACCTAGCTAAATTAGAAGAAGCAAAACAAAGAGACCATAGAAAAATAGGAAAAGAATTAGAATTATTTATGACACATGAATTAGTAGGTTCTGGACTTCCAATGTATTTGCCAAATGGAGCAACAATAAGAAGAATATTAGAAAGATATATTCAAGACAAGGAAATAGCTTTAGGATATAAACATGTTTACACTCCATCACTTGCAAATGTAAAATTATATGAAACAAGTGGACACTGGGCACATTATAAAGAAGATATGTTCCCAATAATGCAAATGGAAAATGAGCAATTAGTTTTAAGACCAATGAATTGTCCTCATCATATGTTAGTATATAAAAATAAAATGCATTCATATAGAGAATTACCAATAAGAATAGGAGAACTTGCACATGACTTTAGATATGAAGCAAGTGGCTCAGTATGTGGACTAGAAAGAGTGCGTGAAATGTGTCAAAATGATGCACATCTTTTTGTAAGACCAGACCAAATAAAGCAAGAATTTAGAAATGTTGTAAAATTAATTTTATCAGTATATGAAGACTTTGGATTTAAGGACTATTCATTTAGGCTTTCTCTAAGAGATAAAGCAGACAAAGTAAAATACTATGATGATGATGAAATGTGGGACAATGCAGAAAGTCAGCTAAGAGAAATATTACAAGAACTTGGAGTTGAATTCTATGAAGCAAAAGGAGAAGCAGCATTTTATGGACCAAAATTAGATGTTCAAATAAAGACAGCATTAGGACATGATGTAACTGTCTCAACATGCCAATTAGACTTCTTATTACCACAAAAATTTGAACTAGAATATATAGCAGAAGATGGAAAAGAACATAGACCTGTAGTAATTCATAGAGCAGTATTTGGAACACTAGATAGATTTATGTCATTTTTAATAGAAGAAACAAAAGGAGCACTTCCAGTATGGTTATCACCAGTACAAGTAAAATTATTACCAATATCAGATGATAACAAAGAATATGCACAAAACTTTACACAAGAATTAAAACTAGCGGGAATAAGAGCAGATATAGATGATTCAAATGAAAAAATAGGATATAAAATAAGAAAAGCACAATTAGAAAAAGTTCCATATATGTTAGTAATAGGTAAAAAAGAAGAAGAAACAGAAACAGTAGGAGTTCGTTCAAGAGAAGAAGGAGATATTGGAGCTATGGATAAACAAGAATTTGTTGCAAAAATTAAAGAAGAGGCAAACAAATTAGGAAAATAAGACTATAGGGGCACATTGTATGTGTCCTTTTAAATATTTGTGAAAATTCAATAAAACTATTTATTTTTTTTTAGTTTTCTAATATAATAAAGAAAACAAAGAACAAAGGAGAGATATTAATGAACTTACCAAATAAACTTACAATTTTTAGGATGATTTTAGTTATAATAATGATGATTATACCAATAATAGACAATGTAGTAGGTATAACAGGTGAATTTTTAGGAATAACAACTGCGTTTTGGATAATGAATATCATTTTCATAATAGCAGCGATTACGGATAAATTAGATGGAACACTTGCAAGAAAATGGAATCAAGTTACAACATTCGGAAAGTTTCTAGACCCAATAGCAGATAAAATGCTAGTATTAGTGGGACTAATTATTTTAGTGGAATATTCAAAAATCCCATCTTGGATACCTATAATAATATTAATACGAGAATTTATGGTATCAGGGTATAGATTAATTGCAGTAGAAAAAGGTGGAAAAGTAATACAAGCATCAATTTGGGGAAAAATAAAAACAGTAACACAAATGCTTGCAGTAATTTGTTGTTTTGCAGATAAATTTAGCTTTGGACAGTTCATTTTTAGAGTTTCAAATGCAGAAGAGATGATAGTAAATAGTGCAAGCATATACATGAATAATCTGCAATTTGGAATTAATATTTTATCAACATTACTTTTAGTAATATGTGTAATAGCAACAATATTCTCAGGGTGGGATTATTTAAGAGGTGGAAAAGATTTATTAAAAGACTAGAAGTGTGAAAAACAAGAAAGGAAAGATTATTATAATGGACAAAGAACAAGCACAAAAAAAGATAAAAGAATTAAGAGAGAAAACCTCATATTATGCAAAAAAATACTATGATGATGATGACCCAGAAATCAGTGATTTAGAATATGATATGCTAATGGTTGAACTAAGAAACTTAGAAGCAAAATATCCTGAATACATAGATAAAGATTCACTAACACAGAAAGTTGGAGGAACTGTTAAAGAAGGATTTAATAAAATAGAACATGAAGTTCCACTTCAAAGTTTACAAGATGTATTTTCAATAGAAGAACTTAGGAATTTTGACGAAAGAGTAAGAAAACAACTAAATTTGGAAGAAATAGATTATACAGTAGAAGCAAAAATAGATGGATTGTCTTCTGCAATAGAATATGTAAAAGGAAAATATATAACAGGAGCAACTAGAGGAAATGGAATAGAAGGAGAAGATGTTACAGAAAATATTAGAACTATAAAAAATGTACCTAAAAAATTAAGTGAAGGTGTAGACATAATAGTCCGTGGAGAAGTTTTTATATCAAAAAAAGACTTTGAAAAAATGAATGAAGAGCAAGAAATTTTAGGAGAAAAAACATTTGCAAATGCACGAAATGCAGCAGCGGGTTCATTAAGGCAATTAGATAGTAAAATCACAGAAAAAAGACCATTAGATATATATATTTTTAATATTCAGAGATTAAAAAAAAATAAGATAAAATCACATTATGAGCAATTATTATACTTAGAGAAATTGGGATTTAATGTAAATCCAGAGAAAAAATTATGTCATGGAATAGAAGAAGCAATAGAAGCGGTAGAAGATATAGGCAAAAGAAGAGAAAGTTTAACATTTGGAACAGATGGAGCAGCAATAAAAGTTGATAACTTAGAATATAGAGAAAAATTAGGAACAACTTTTAAAGTACCACGTTGGGCAATTGCATATAAATATCCACCAGAAAAAAAAGAAACTGTACTAAAAGAAATACAATGCCAAGTAGGGAGAACAGGAGCTATAACACCAGTTGCAATATTAGAGCCAGTTGAACTTGCAGGGTCGACAATATCTAAAACAACATTACACAATGAAGATTTCATAAAAGAGAAAGGAATAAAAATAGGAGATCATGTAGTAATTCAAAAAGCAGGAGATGTAATACCAGAAGTAGTAGATGTTTTAAAGCAAAAAAGAACAGGAAAAGAAACAGAATTTGAAATGCCAAAGGCATGCCCCGTATGTGGAGGAACTGTTGTAAGAGAAGAAGGAGAAGCGGCTTGGTATTGTATTGGAATAGAATGTAGTGCAAGAAATTTACAAAATCTCGTGCACTTTGCTTCAAAATTAGGAATGGATATAGAAGGATTAGGAATATCTGTAATAGAACAACTTGTAGAAAAGGGATATTTAAGAAATATTGCAGATATTTATTATTTAAAAAAAGAAGAAATAGCTTCATTAAAGAAAAGTGGAGACAAATTTGCACAAAACTTAATAGATTCAATTAATGAAAGCAAAAACAATGATTTAGAAAGATTAATATGTGCATTTGGAATAAGGCATATTGGAAATAAAGCAGCCAGAATAATAGCAAGAAGATATGGAAATATAGAAGGAGTAATGAATGCAAGTATAGAAAGTCTAAACTTGATAGATACAATAGGAGGAATATCAGCAAAAAGTGTATATGAGTTTTTCCATGAAGAACAAACAATAGACCTAATAGAAAAACTAAGAAACGCAGGTGTAAACATGGAGACACATGAAGATGTAGAACAAAGAGATGATAGATTTGCAGGAAGAACATTTGTATTAACGGGGACACTTGAGAAGTATACAAGGGATGAAGCAAGTGAAATAATTGAAAAATTTGGAGGTAAGACCTCAGGAACAGTTTCAAAAAAGACAAGTTATGTGTTAGCAGGAGAGCAAGCAGGTTCAAAACTAGCAAAAGCACAAGAATTGAGCATTACAATAATATCAGAAGAAGAATTTGAAGAGATGATAAAATAAATTGTAGAAAAGGTGTACATTATTTGTATGTGCTTCAAAGAAAAGCATATAAGATTAAGGAGAATAAAAATGCAAGATCATACATTTGAAGAATTTGAAGAGATATTAGATAAAGGGTATCAAGTATATTTTACTTATCTTGAAAATAGGTATTTAGTATTTAAAACAACAGAGAACTGTTATACAAAAAAACTAATATATCAAGGCTCAAAAAATCCTCCAGCCAAATTAGCAATGATAACAAAAAAGTATTTAAATGAAATTTATAATTTTATGGAAGAAAAAGAATATAAATATGATACCTAATAAATGAAAGGAATAAATATGAAAGTAGTAATTCAAAGAAGCAATAATAGTAATGTAACAATATATAATAAAATATATAATGAAATAAATAAAGGACTTGTTGTATTTTCATGTTTCACAGAAGGAGATACAATTGAAGACATAAACTACATTGTTAAGAAGATAGTAAATCTAAGAATATTTGATGATGAAAATGGTGTAATGAATAAAAGTATAATTGATGTAAATGGAGAAATATTATCAATCAGTCAATTTACGCTTTTTGCAGATACAAAAAAAGGGAATAGACCAAGTTATTCAAAAGCTTTAAATGGAAATGAAGCAATTAAATTATATGATAAATTTAATGAAGAACTAAATAAGAATATACCTACATTAACAGGAATATTTGGAGCAGAGATGCAAGTAAATATTCAAAATAATGGTCCAGTAACAATTATTATAGATAGCAAAAACAAATAGATAATATAATGCAATATTATTTGTTGTAGTAAAAAATAAAAGTCTACTATATAGCATTCAAGCTATTTGTAGGCTTTTTATAATATGGTGACTCGCAAATTGAAATTTTTTATAATATTTCTATTATATATATAGTACATTTATAATATGTTTTTAATTGGCACAAATTTAATATATTACTTCGATTATATGTTATTAATACCTATGTTATATATTAATAATATTTTTGCGTTGCAGTATTTATTGCAGTACATTTTTATATGTGAATATTATCTATAAAAACATATCAAGAAGTGGAATTACAAAACATTTCTTTTACATATTATTTTAGTTACCCCATATTAAATCTAAAGTTATTATTTTTTTGCCTTTTCATTAAGAGGTACTACTTTTAGAGTATATCCCATTGGACGTAACAGTTTCATAAGTGTAGTATATTGTGGGGTTCTTACAAAATTTTCAATTTTAGCAATAGAAGGTTGTATAATTCCAGATAACTCACTTAATTCTTGTTGTGTTAAGTTAGCCTTTTTCCTTGCTTCAATAGTAGCTTTTATTACTTGTTTTTCAAGTTCCATTTCTTCAAAGTCATCTTCTGTAAAATCCGCTTCTATTTCTTTTTTAACATCTTTCCAATTTTTAAAATTACTCATTTTCATCACTCCTCTTTTTATAATCTTCCAACAGTTTTTTTGCCTTTTCTATTTCTCTTTGAGGTGTCTTTTGTGTCTGTTTCATAAACACACTTAGCAGTATAAATTTATTATTACACCAACTAGCAAAAAGTATTCTATCTCTTAATGGACGTAATTCCCATATTTCACCGTCTAATTTCTTAATATAGGGTTCTGTAAGAGAAAAACCATATTCAGATAATAGGTCGATATATAAGTCTATTTTTTTGACCTTCTGTTTATTTTCTTTACTGTTATTCTTTTTTAATTCTTTGATATATTCGTAAACTTCACTTTTTCCGTTTTTATCTTCATAAAATTCAATATCATACATATTATTGCTCCTATTACTATTATATTCATTATACCTTAAAAGGTATTAAAAGTCAATAAATTTTTATTGTTAAAATTCCTTTTTAAAAGGAGGTATTAAGAAATGGACGAAATTGAAGAAATGGCAAGAAGATTAAGAAACGAGAAGGCTAAAAAGTGGAGAGATAACAACAAGGAAAAAGTAAAAGAAATCAACAAAAGATACTGGATTAACAAAGCTAAAAAAGAATTAGAAAAAGTTACAGGATATTATGAAGCACAAGGATTATAAAAACGGTTGCAGTAGAAATTAAAAAATAAAAGTCTACTATATAGCATTCAAGCTATTTGTAGGCTTTTTATAATCTGGTGACTCCTACGGGAA
>CAOKMR010000027.1 GCA_948469815.1 uncultured Clostridiaceae bacterium
ATTCATTGTGATTTTATATAATAAAATCACACATACAACCCCCAATTTATATATTGGAACTGCCAATAGTAATTATTCATTAACAAAAATTAATGTAAAATACAAAAAAACTATTGCATAAAAGTAATAAAATGATAAAATATAATTAAATTAAAAAAAAGGGGTAAAATTATGAAAAGTAAAAAGAAAATTCTAATAATAGTATCAATACTATTAATAATAATTATTGCATTAGCAGGAACAACAGCAGGGATGGTTATGACAGGAAAAGTAGCAATAACAACTAAACAAAAATTAGTAAAAGGAATAAGAGATCTAGAAAACGAAATTTCAACAACAGACTTAGAGAAAAAAGTAAAAGAGCAAGAAAAACTATACAAAACTCCATTTGAATCAGAAACAATAATTACAGGAAAAGTAAATAATATGCAATTAAGCAATACAACAGGACTACAAGAAATCTTAGGAGAAGTAGAAAATGTAGTAAATAACACTAAAATTACAAATACACTTAAAGCAGATTTAAAAAACAATATAATAAATGAAAAAATAAGTGTAAATTTAGCAGACATTGTAGAAGAAATATCAGCAGATGTAGAATACAACAATGATAGAATATCATTAAAATCAAAAGAATTAAATGATAAATATATTACATTTACCAAAAATGAAATAGAAACAAATAATCAATATGCAGACTTTGCGGAATTATTTAAAATATTTGAAGGAATTTGCCAAAAAGAAACAACAGGAATATACTTAACAGAATCAGACAAAGCATATTTTGCAAGAAATTATACAGGAATATTATCTGAATATATAACAGAAGATATGCTAAAAGAAGAAAAGGCAAGTATTATAGTAGATGGACAAACAAAACAATGTGACAATATAAACTTTACACTAGACAAAAATCAAATTGCGGAAATAGTTGGAAAATACTTAAAGAAACTAGAAGAAGATCCAGAAGCAAAAGAAATAATAATAAGTAAAATTAAATCTGTAATTAATACATTTGAAGAAGAAGATTTACAAGAGATAATAGACGAATTAAAATACGAATTAATGTATCTAGAAGAGGATACAAGTATTAAAGTTTCGTTATATTGTACAATGTTCAAAACTTATGGATTTAACATAGAAATTTACTCAAACGAAACTTATATATTAAACTTAATTTTAGGCAAAGAAGAAGACAATTTAAAAATATCAACAACAGAAGGAGAAATTTTAAATGCAAAAATATCAGAAATAAAAACAGAAATTAAAATTACAGGAGGAGAGAATACAGCAATAGTAGAAACAAAAACAAATGGTACACAAAGATTAGTAACACTAGAAATTGACGATGTAGAAGATGATGTAAAAATTACAGCAACCTTAACAAATGAACAAATTACAAAAACAGAAAATGAAAGCAAATCAAATAATACAATTCAAATAGCATTACAAGTAGAACAAGATAATATAGACTTAACATTAAACATTGATACAAATTTAAGATATGTAAGTACTATAGAAGAAACAGAATATACAGATGCAAATTCAATAAACATAGTAACAGCAGAACAAGCAGAAATACAACAATATTTAACTGAAATACAAAACAATACAATTACACTTATACAAAAAGCCACACAAAATTCAAAACTAATTCAAGAAATATATTCACTAATGTTAGGAGGAGTAAAACCTCAATCTCAAAACCAATCAGTACAGACATTTAATAGTATGTTTAAGAATTATACAGGAATACAAAAAGGTTCAGCAATGAAAACTTTATTACAACAAATAGCAACAAGCAATTTGACAAATGAAACTCATAAAATATCTGTAAGCATAGTAGAAGAAGGGAACTATTTATTAAATGTTACAACAAATGTAGATGAAATTAATTCATCAATAAATAGTATAAAAGTAGGAAAAGAATATGAAGTATTAGGAACATCTGTAGATGCAGAAGGATATATCACAGGAATAGAAATAAGGCAAAAATAAACCTATTAGTGTGAAATCACCTGATTTGATTTTCTTAACATAATATGGTATAATGGGAGTATAAGGCGTTCAAGGGCGTCAAAAGACAGGAGGACATTGACAACATGACTTTAGAAGAAGTGTTAGCTCGCTATGAAGATATTGTAGTGAGCCAGGAGATATCTGAAGAAGATATCTCCATCCTGACAGTTGTCAGGATGAGTCTCGAACTAGAAATGAGTCGAGGCAAAGTAAGAGGTATGCAGTGATAACTGCATACCTCTTGTAACTATGAAAATAAAAATAATAAATTCTATTGAAAAATTCAATAAACATGTGTATAATAGTAATGTAGGAAAAAATGAATTAGAATATATTCATTTGATAAGGAGGAAATAAAATGGTAGAAGATAGCCAAATAGAAGCAACAGTCTCACCGTTTGCTGTAAAAAAAGGGGAAATAAAAACATTTGATGGAAAAGATGGATATGTATCAATGCAACAAATAATAAACAAGATAAACTTAGGACATATAAACGAGTTGCACTTTTCGATACTAGAAATTCTAAATGAATTTGAATTTATTACATCAAGACAATTATGTCAAATATTAGATAGAAAAGGTATAGATTATATTTCACAAGATAAGCTAAACAACAAATTAGAGCAAATGGTTAAATCAAAAATGTTAACTAGGTATTATTTTTCGTCATTAGAAGAAGGAAAGGGAACATATAGAGTTTATTGTTTAGAAAAAATGGGTAAATACTTATTAACATCAAGAGGAATAGAATGCAAATGGCAACCAAGTGATAACACAAAACCAGTAGGAATGATAAAAAAAAGATTAGCAGGAAATCAAATATTATTAGCATATTTAAGAAAAGTAAAGGCATTTGATGAGTACACAGTAAAACCATCAATAACAGCAAAAACATTAGGAAAAACATTTAGAGCAACAGGAGGAAGCGTTAAACTTACAAAAAACGGAAAATCAATAATCTTTATATTTGAGGTAATAAGAAGAGAAGACGACTGGGAGAAAAAATTAGAAGACAAAATGAAATTTTATGCAGACTTTTATAACAACTTTGTTATTGGAGACTCAGGATATGCTTCATTACCACAATTAATAATAAACTGTGAGGATGAAAAACATATAGTAGAAACTTACAAAAATATAGTTATGAAGGGATTAGAAATTCCAAAAATAAAACTATACTTTACAACAGATTTAAGGCAAAACAAGGAAAGCTTAGCAGACACTTTAGTAGAATTCAAATTAGACCCTGAAACTAATAAATATAAAATGATAGATGTAGAACTAAAATTATTAGATATATAAAAAAATCCCCCGATGTAGGGGGGATTTTTTATGCCTTATCATCATTCTTTTTATTTATATCAAAAACAATTGAATCACCATTATTAAATAAGAAATCTGAATCTGCCTGAATAGGATTATCATCATCATCGTCAGAAAAGTCTTTAAATCCACCAAATTTACGATTGTTGTCTTCAGAATTATCATGTACAGTTCTTGTTGAAGAACCATTATTATATCTATTAAAGTCAAAGGTCTTTGGAGGATGAGGTTCTTTATATTCGGAACCAAGGAAATTTAAGGTCAATTTAGCAGCATAGGCTTTTCCACCTGCATCTTTTGTTTTAAATGCACAAATTTTAAACTTAAAGTTTTGAATTGCCTCAGGTTTAAACCAAGGAGTCCAATCCCAACTAGCACCTTTAAAGTTACCACCATTAGAAATATCACCAGGACCTCCAACATGAACATCTTGCGTAAATTTCCACAATTTTCTATAACCAATTTCTTTTGACCACCATTCATTATCTTGAGGGCTATTATTACCGAATACAAACTTTGTAATACAGTTAGCAATAATAGTTTTTTGTGCACTTTCAGTAACATCTAATTGAGCTATATTTTGAGTAGAAATTACTGTTCCGACTCTATACTTTCTATACATTGTAAATAAAGGTAAAGTATTATTACAAACAAAATCAGCAAACTCATCAATATATAAGAAATTTGGAATACGAGTATTCTCATTTCCAGGTCTTTTTAATACTGCGTGTTGCATAGAAAGGATAAAGAACAAACCAAATGCTTTATGAAGCATACGTCCTAAATCACCACGTCTTGTACAAACAAATATTACCTCTCCATTTGCAAGTGCCTTATTAAAGTCAATATTATTAGTTCTATTACATAAGATACGTCTAAGACCAGACATTCTTAATAATAAATCTAATTGAGTAATAGCAGAATATATTGATTCTTCTGTTTGACGTAAGAAATCTCCAGGAGTAAAATATTTTTTAAAATAATTAATCTGTAATTTATACTTAGTAGCAAGTTCAGGATCTTTTTCCATTATATTACATAAATCAATAATTAAATCAAAATTATTAAACATATCTAGCATATCTTCTAAGTTAGGAAGCAAACCATCATGTAATCTTGGATACATTTCACTTAAAATAATTGATAAGTTTTCAACAGCCTGTAAAGCAGCATTTTGGTGATATGCTTCTTCATGTGTTGGTTTTTGTGTCATATACATATTAGAAATAATAGCAGAAATAACAACACCAACAACTTCAGGTCTACCATATGCAAAAGGATTAAGACCAATAGAAGACGAACTAGAAGGGTCAATTAAAGTATAAGGAATATTAAAATTATCTGCAACATCCATCATATGAGAAATAGTCTCAAAATCAGGAGCTATGGAGGTTATTCCTAAATCTCTATAAACTAAAGATTTATCACTTAATAACATTTTATGCATATAAGCCTTATATAACTTTTCTTTACCCTCTTTAACAGTAAGCATATTAAGAGAAAAGTTTTTATTTATATAATCATTATCATATGGGCAACTTAAAGAAGCAAGTCCAGTCTTTAATGCAGTATGACCTAATTGTTTAGAAGCTTCTTTAAAGAAAAACTTTTTCTTTAAATCGTGAGCAATCATAGGTTCAAAAATAAGGGAGGTTTTTCCAGAACCAGACACACCACACACAAAAGTAGGTTCAAATCTACGAGCTTCACATATTTTAGCAGCAGAACCTGTTTCATAGTCAGTACCAAAGCTTATCTCATAACTATATGGACCAAGTTTTGGTGGTTTTTTAGAAATGTCAAGTCCACCATAATCCATAATAGATTGATATTCTGTATATGTATCACCTATATCAGTATGTATAAACCAAACCAAAGCAGAAACAGTAGTTATAGGCAAATAAATTGCAACAGCACAAAAAGCCCTCTTTACTTCTGAGTAAAACTCTGTAACTATTTCAGCATAATTAGGTACAGATAATAATAACAACCAACCAGTTTGATTAAACCATTGTACGAACATTGAAACAGCTATAATATATACAGCTATAAAATATAAAACAAGGAAAGTAAACTTTTTGGTGGTATCTTTTGCAAACTTAGAAGCAAAAGAAAACAAACAAGCAAATATAGGGCAAGCGAGCGCAAAGGTGTACATGATAGGCCCCCAATAAGATACAGATAAACCAGTTAGAAACATAAAAATCATTTCCACAAGTCTATCTATTACTATATAAATTGTAAACAATGTTAATAAATATGTAAAAAAAGTATTTCTATCAGTTTTCAAAACACTTAAGAATTTATCTAAATATTTTAACAATAATCTCACCACTTTCAACATAATAATGCTTTATATATTATCCCATAAAATTAGCAAAAAAACAAGTCTTTTCCACAAAAAAACTGTATGTACGTTACCATCTGGTTACAATTTACAGCTATTCTAACATAAAAATTTGTGTTTGTGGGGGAGATATATGTTTTAAACATTATATAAAATTATAATTACATGTGTAGGGGCACATTGCATGTGCCCAATTGCAGAAATTTAGGTTTGTGTTTATTATAAATTTTTATGTTAATTTAAAATTGTAGAGAAAATGTAGGGGCAGGCCCTGTGTCTGCCCGTTGAAATAGGAAGAAATTATAACATTTGTATTTATTATGAATATGTACATTTAATATTTAAATAAATAATACAATTTAAAATTTCTGCATTTGGGCGGACACATGGCCCGCCCCTACAATGTATAATTATAATTCTCTGCAATTTTATCATCACTACAAACACAAATTTTTATGTTAGGATAGCTATAAATTGTAACAACCAATTAACTCTTAAATGAAAAAAATTTTTAAATTATATATTTTTAAATAATATGTTGTGATATACTATAAAGAAAGGTATGATTATATAAAAATAAAGAATAGGAGAGAACAAAAATGAAAAAAGAGAAAATAATTAAAAACGCTGAAACCGTTGGAACTGTAACACACACACACACACACACACACACACACACACACACAAGAGTAAACTAGAAGATGAAAAAATAAGAAAACTAAAAACAGCAGTATATATATTGGCTTTAACAACATTTACATTGTTAATAATGATGATAACAAATATAGTAAGCACAAGAAAGTCATTAGACAAGATAATATATAATGCAAAAGTGGAAGCAGAAAAATCATTAATATCAAGTGGATTAGCGGTATACACAAAAGACAATGAGGAAAATAATGTAGGGGAGAGCATTGCTCGTACATTGTCAGACGAAAATTTACCAGAAAACACAACATCAAGTCCACAACCAGAAGGAACAATTGTAAAACCAAAAGCAAATTGGAATATAGAAACAGTAACAGCTGTATCTGTAGGAAATGGAGATACAGTACCAGTGCCAAAAGGATTTTACTATGTAGGAGGAGATCTAAATACAGGAGTAATAATAAGTGATGAAGAAGCAGATAAATATGATGGAACAACAGATAAAACAACATGGAAATATACAACAAATTTAAAAGGAAACCAATTTGTATGGATACCATGTGAAGAAGAGCAATATGTAAAAAGTGAAGTGTGGAATGGAACAACACAAAAGCCAACAGGAACATTATGCAATACAGGATGGGATAAAACAACATATACCTCAGAATTGCCTCAAATAAGAAAATATGGAGGGTACTATGTAGCGAGATATGAAGCAGGACTAGCAAAAACAATAACAGAATTTACATCAACCCAAAAATCAAATGGTTCAAACCAAGTGTATAACAAAACAGGTATGCCCCAAAGTAGAGCAGGACAAGTACCATGGAATTTTATTGACTGGACAACATCACAAAAGAATGCCAAAAACATGTATAATACAAATAGTGTAAGTAGTGGGCTAATAACAGGAACACAATGGGATGTAATGTTAAAAAGAATAGTAGAAGAGACAAATTTAACAGAAGGAGATTTAACCAATTCAGTAAACTGGGGAAATCATATGAATAATAGTATAGAATATAAAGGGAGAATAGCAAAAGCAAATCGCACAGATGTATGGCACTTAGCAGTATTTGGAGGAGAGAAACAAGGAAAGACAAGTAGTTATAGTTCAAACAATGGAGATTTATTAACAACAGGAGCAAGTGAACAAACAGAAAAATATCATATATATGATGTAGCAGGGAACTTATGGGAATGGACAGATGAGGCATCATTAAATAAAGCAGGAAATGCAGATGAAACAAACATTCAGTACCGCGTTCGTCGTGGTGGCGTTTACGTCCATTTGTCTACGAACTACCCAGTGTGTTACCGCAATGGCGGTAATGTAGTTAGCCACACTGATTTCTCTTGCGGATTTCGTGTGGCACTTTACATTAAGTAGAATTGACGATAGTTATGATTTTTAAAATATATAAACGTTCCAACGTTACAATTCACAGCTATCCTAACATAAAAATTTGTGTTTGTGGGGAGGATGAAAATAAATTTAGACATTATTTTTAATTATAAAATATTGCAATCCATTGTAGGGGCACGGCGTACCGTGCCCTTGAAATTACAGACATTTAAACATTTACATTTAATTATAATTTATTTTTTTGCGGATGCCCGAAGGGCGCCCCTACAACCATTCATCTAACATTTATGTAAAAATCTAATATGTTACAAATTTCATTTTTGCTTGGGCACGGTGCGCCGTGCCCCTACAATAGAATATGAATATTTATTATTCATTGTGATTTTATATAATAAAATCACACATACAACCCCAAATATATAAAAAATAAAATCAAAATTATTGATAAAATATAAACTTAATAATATAATATATAACAGGAAAATAAAACGAAAGGAAAAAATAATGGGGCAAACAAAAAGAAAAAAGGGAACAAGAAAAGAAGGCTTTATGCAAAGTGTATTGGTATTAATGATTTCGCAATTAGTAATAAAGCTTCTAGGTTTAGTATATAAGATATATCTTACCAATAAAGAAGGATTTGGTGACACAGGAAATGCGATATATAGTAGTGGATATCAAATTTATGCATTATTACTAACTGTATCGTCAATAGGAGTGCCAAATGCGATATCAAAATTAGTATCTGAAAAAGTTGCAATTGGAGATAGCAAAGGAGCACACAGAATATTTAAAATTGCACTATTAACATTTGGAATAATAGGATTTATTGCAACAATGGTATTATTTGTAGGAGCAGGATATATATCAAGTGCAATTTTACAAATACCAGAAGCAGAAATGACATTAGTAGCGTTATCACCAGCAATATTCTTTGTTACAATTGCATCAGTACTAAGAGGATATTTCAATGGAAGAGAAAAAATATCTGTAACAGCAAAATCACAAACATTAGAGCAAGTATTTAAAACATTACTTACAGTAATTGTAGTAGAAATAGTAGGAATAAGCACAAACTTAAATACAACTTTAATGTCAGCAGGAGCCAACTTAGCTACAACATTATCAGTATTATTAAGCTTTGGATATTTAACACTATACTATAAAATATACAAAAGAAATATAGCAATGGAAATAAAGAACTCAGTAAACTATAAACGTGAAAGTTTAAAAAAAGTAGTAAAAAAAATATTATTTGTATCAACACCAATTACATTAAGTGCAATAATGTCTACATTAAATAAAAATATAGATTCCATAACAGTTGTAAGAGGATTAAAAAAATTTCTAACAGAAGCACAAGCAAAATCACAATATGGAATATTAAGTGGAAAAGTAGATACACTAATAACACTACCATTATCATTTAATATAGCATTTGCAACAGCATTGGTTCCATCAATATCATCATCAATGGCAAGAGGAGACAAAGAAAGTGCAAGCAAAAGAATATCATTTTCAATATTAGTATCAATATTAATTGGATTACCATGTACAGTAGGAATGATGATATTTGCAAGACCAATATTAGAATTATTATTTCCAAATGCAACAAATGGTAGTCTATTACTACAAATAAGTGCAATAACAATTATATTTTCAGTATTAGCACAAACAATAAATGGAGCATTACAAGGACTAGGAGAAATAATGACACCAGCAATTACATCAGCAATAGGATTAATCATAAAACTAATGATCAATATTTGGTTAATCGAAATTCCAGGAATAGGAGTATATGGAGCAGCAATAGGTTCAATAGTAAATAATATAATAGCATTTGCATTAAGTTATATAGTTCTAGTAAGATCAATAAAATTGCACATGAAATTTATAAAATGTGTAATAAAGCCATTAATTGCCACAATAATAATGGGAATATGTTCATATTACATATATTTATTAATTCAAGGTATAATTTCTACAAGAATAGCAACAATAATAGCAATAATAGTAGCAATTATAATATATACATTATCCTTACTAGTTTTAAAAATTTTAGACAAAGAAGAAATAAAAATGATACCATATGGAACAAAACTACTAAAAATCCTTGAAACTGTTGGTATATATGGAAAAGGAAAACACTGCAAATAATACAGAAATAATGTTAAAAAGGCAAAAAATGTAAAAAAAGTAAGTAGCTGTAAGAAAAAAACAAAAATAAATATAAAAAAAAGAAGGATTTTGTATAAAATTGACGAATAATGTTCTTAGAGTAGATGAAAACACAACATCTACTAAAAATAGGAGGTAATTAAAAATGAACAAATCAGAATTAATCGCAGCAATGGCTGCAAAAACAGGAGAAACAAAAAAAAGTGCAGAAGCTAACTTAAACGCATTCATCGAAGTAGTAACAGAAGCACTAGTAAAAGGAGATAAAGTACAATTAGTTGGATTCGGATCATTCGAAACAAGAAAAAAAGCAGCTAGAAAAGGAAGAAACCCAAGAACAAAAGAAGAAATAAAAATACCAGCATCAAAAGCACCAGCATTCAAAGCTGGAAAAGCACTAAAAGACATGGTAAATGTTTAATATAAAAATCATGAAAAATTTGCAAAGCAAATTTTACTGGATTTTTATAAAAGAACATGAAATGTCAAAAAATCATGGTAAATTTGCAAAGCAAATTTAACTAGATTTTTGAAAAAGACATGGTAAATGTTTAATATAAAAATAATCCTAGCAATAAGCTAGGGTTGTTTTTTTGGAGAATGGACTCAAAAAATATTGCAAACGAATGTAGGGGCGCCCTTTGGGCGTCCGATTATTGATCTTAAAAGGGTTTACATAAGCTTGACCTTTGCCTATAAATTTGGTATAATATAAATAAGGTTGGCGGAGTGTCAACAAGGTAAAAGCCCAGTGCAAGATGGGCAAAAATTTATTTGTAAATAAAAAGGAGATAATACAATGAAAGAATACAAGATACTGGTAAAAAACAATGAGAACAAGGAATTTGCAGTTGCAGAACTGCAATATGAAATTAACAGAATGAAAAAGGATGGCTGGAAGACAGAAGAAAGCCAGTCAATTACGGAACTGAAATATGAGGAGGCCACGATGTATGTGGTGTCTCAGGTAATGAAAAGAAAAAAGTAGCTGCTTGCACAGCTACTTTTATTTACAAAAACATAAAAATATGATAATAATATATCAAAGTAAAATTTGAGAGGAGAAAAAATGGAATTAAATCAAGATGTACAATATATAAAAGGAGTAGGACCAACAAAAGTAAAATTATTAAATAATCTAGGAATATATACATTAGAAGATTTAATTACATATTATCCTAGAGACTATGAAGATAGAGGAAAACCTAGAAAAATAGAAGATCTACAAGATGGAGAAGAATCATTAATAAGAGCAATACTAGCATCAAGATTTCATGTAATAAATGCAAAAAAGAACATGAAAATTTGTAAACTACTAGTAAGAGATGAAACAGGAACAATGGAAATAGTATGGTATAACCAACAATACTTAAAAGATAAATTTATAGGCGGAAGATGGTATAGTTTTTATGGAAAAGTGAGCAAAAAAACAGGGACAGTAACTATGAATTCACCAGTATTTGATAATGAAAACGAAACTAAAAATACAGGTAAAATTATACCAATTTATCCATCGACCTATAAATTATCACAAAATGTATTAAGGCAAATAATAGAGAATGGATTAAAAATCGTTAATGGTCAAATAGAAGAAATAATACCAGAAAACATATTAAAAGAATATAAATTAATGGGAGTAAACGAAGCAACAAATAAAATACATTTTCCAAAGAACTTTGAAGAATTTAAATATGCAAAGCAAAGGCTTGCATTTGAAGAATTACTAACAATGCAATTATTATTGAATAATTTAAAAAATAGGACAACAGAAAGTCATAAAGGAATACAATTTGATAAAAATGTAAAAATGTCAGATATAATAAATACATTACCATTTAGATTAACAAAAGCACAACTAAGAGTTTTAGAAGAAATAGACAAAGATATGGAATCAGATAAAATAATGAACAGATTACTACAAGGAGATGTAGGCTCAGGAAAAACAATTGTAGCAATAATATCAGCATATAAAGCAGTAAAATCAGGGTATCAAATGGCAATAATGGCACCAACATCAATACTTGCAACACAGCACTTAGAGAGCTTTTCAAATATATTAGAGCCATTTGGAATTAAATGCGAACTATTAATTAGTAATATGACGAAAAAGAAAAAAGAAGAGGTAATAGAAAAACTAGGTAAAGGTGAAATAGATGTATTAGTAGGAACACATTCAATATTAGAAGAAAATATAGTATTTAAAAATTTAGGACTAGTAGTAACAGATGAACAGCACAGATTTGGAGTAAATCAAAGAAGTGTAATTTCAGCAAAGGGAAAAAATGTAGATACATTAGTTATGACAGCAACACCAATACCAAGAACATTGGGGTTAATTCTATATGGAGACCTAGACATATCTTCAATAGACGAATTACCGCCAGACAGAAAAAAAATAGAGACATATGCAGTAACAAAAGGAATGGAAGAAAGAATAAATAACTTTATAAAAAAGCAAATAAAAGAAGGAAGACAATGTTATATAGTATGTCCATTAGTAGAAGAAAATGAAGAAATAAATGCAAAATCAGTAATGGAAATGGTAGAAATCTATAAAAATCAAGTATTTACAGAATTCAGAGTTGAATATATGTATGGAAAAATGAAACAAAAAGAAAAAGACCAAATAATGCAAGAATTCAAAGATGGAAAAATAGATATATTAATATCAACAACAGTAATAGAAGTAGGGGTAAATGTTCCAAATGCAAGTATAATGGTAATACAAAATGCAGAAAGATTTGGCTTAGCAACATTGCACCAATTAAGAGGAAGAGTAGGAAGGGGAGAATATCAATCATATTGTATACTAAAATATCAAGGTCACTCAAGCACAATATTACAAAGAATGAAAGTTATGCAAGATACAAATGATGGATTTGTGATATCAGAAAAAGACTTAGAACTAAGAGGAACAGGAGACTTTTTCGGAACAAAACAGCATGGCTTACCAGAATTTAAAATAGCAAATTTATTTGAAGATATAGATATATTAAAACAAGTACAAATAGTAGCAAATAAAATAACTAAGGAAGACCCTAATTTAGAGAAAGAAGAAAATCAAAAATTAAAAGAAATGATAAACAAAAGATTTAGTGGTAGAATAGAGATTTAAAAATTTGCATTATTAGCAAAAAAGGTGTATAATATAAGAGTATCAGAAAATTAGTAAAATAGAGTTGAAATATGAGATATAGCTCATAGACTAGATTCGAGAATGGAGGTATCTTTATGAAGAAAATAATTAAAATGTTACCCTGTCACATGATTATGACCAGTGCTCTGTTGGCAATACTTTGTATGGGGGTCATAAAGATGACTCCTGTAATGATTGAGTCATTGCAAGTGGCTCAGAAAATGCAACGGTGTGGAAAAGTTTCCGTTCTCCAAAATTTTTCAGTACTGTTTTGGCTGACATGCTTAGTTATTGAAGTGTGTATAAGTTGTAAATGCATGAACAGTATAGCATTTAAAATTTCTTTGAGCATAAAAAGAAAAAGAAGAGCATATCAAAAGAGCTTTGAGATAGATAGAGATAAAAAAGTTCTTCGCAAAATTCTCTTTGAGGAAATAAGAGGTGATGTGCCTATTGAGGATGAAGATGGACTTTGGGAAACATTGGGGGAATTAACAACAAAGGAACTTGAGGAGGCTCGAGAGGAGCGTAAACAGCTTCTCTATGAAATGGAAGAAAAAGCGGTAGGAGGCTAATTTTAGCCTCCTTTCGCATTTTCACCAGTGATGAATTACAAAGTTATATACAAAAGTGAAAAAGTATGATAAAATATAATAATTGATAACAGAAAAAATAAGCAGAAATATGTAAAAAGTTGTAAACTAATTTGGATACAGAGTACTTACAAATAATATTATATGTATTAAGAATAATATAAAAGGGAGATTTAATGTGGAATTAAAAAAAGAAATAACAAAATATCTAAAGAAATCGGTGTTAGCTCAAGTAGATAGATGTATTGATTTTAAAAATGATGAATTTTATAAAATAAGTAAAGAAGAATTTTTTAATGGAATAATAGATCCAAATATAACATTAAATTTATTTAAAAACAACAAACCAGATGAAGCGGGGGAGAAAAAAGAAAAAATTGACGAGAATTTATATGTTATTATAGCAGTAAAAGTTATAAGAACAATAGAGGAAGGAAGTCAGAAGAAGAATGAGGAAATAGAAGATTTGACGGGAATTTATTTTATACCAGCGATGTTAAATAAAGAAAAATCATTATTATTGCCATCAATAGAAGATAATAAGCTTCCTTGGTTTCCTAGAGAATTTTTAAAACCAATGATAGAGCCAGAATTAGCAATAGGAGATAATAACATATATGAACAAGCATTAAGTAATAGGATATACCATATATATGATATATTTTCGTGGGAAGAATACCTAAAGTTTTGCATAGAAATATATGAAGAAACAACACAATGCAAATTTAGTGAAGACTATATATACAATTTAAATGCAAATAAAGATAAAATCGAGTTAGAAAGTAATATATATATTTTCCCAGACAAAACAATAAATTCAACATATTCAATAAAATCTTTATATGAAAATATATTAAACGAAGAAAAAGAAATGCCACTATATGAAAAATTTATAAAATTGGATGAAGAAAAAAATGAAAAATTACAAGAAAATACAAATGAAAATAGAAAAGTACACTTAGGTCAAATGGGTGGAGAATATGGTTTATCTGCTTCACAAAGAGAGAGCATAAATAATTTTAATCATTTAGAAAATGGAGAGATATTAGCAATAAAAGGACCGCCAGGAACAGGAAAAACAACTTTAATTCAATCAATTGTAGCAAATGAATATGTAAAAAGAGCATTACAAGGTGATTTACCACCTTTAATAGTAGCAGCATCTACAAACAACCAAGCTGTAACAAATATAATAGAATCATTTGGAAAGATAAAAAAACGATATGAAAAAAGTAATTTAGAAACTAGGTGGATTGAGAAAGTACATAGTTTTGCAACATATTTTCCATCAAAAAGCAAAAGAAAAAAAGCAAAAGAAAAAAATTTTCAATATACAGATAACAAAGGAAATTTTTTTGTAGCTGAAATTGAAACAGATGAAAATTTAAAAAAATCTAAAGAAAAATTTATAGTAGAAGCAGAAAGGATTTTTGGAAAAGAAGAAGCTGAAAACAGTATAACAATATATAAAAATAAAATTCATAATAGATTAATAGAAATACATAAAATCCAAAATGAATTAATAGATATTGTAAATTTTTTTGAAAATCAAGGAATAGAAAAGGTAGAAGAATATTTAGAACTACAAAAAGAAAAAATTGAAGTAATTAGAAATAGTAAAAATGAAATAGAAAAAAGAGTTGACTTTTGGAATAGTAAATATAGAGAATTACCAGCATTTTGGAAAATATTAAGTTTTATGTCCAAATACAAAACAAAAATATCTAATAGATTAAAAATATATTTAAGTGAAAATGAAAAGTTTGAAGATACAATATTAAATATAAATAATATTGAGGAGTACTATTCAAAAGTTATAGAAAGTAAAAATGAGGAAATAAGAAAAATAAAATCAGATATAGAAAAAGTAGAAGAAAAGAAAGCGCACTATGAAAAAAAGTTAATAAAACTAGAAGAATATGGTATTGCAATGAGTAAAATAATAACTGATAAGAATGAGATGGACGAGTGGTTAGACACTAATATAAGGTATATGGCATTTTGGCTAAGTGTTCATTATTATGAAGCAAGATGGATAGAGAAAGAAAATCAACTTACAGAAAAACAAAAAGGAACAAATTATGAAAATGTTATTAGAATGTATTATGAAAGACTTGCATTAATAACTCCTTGTATGGTTATGACATTTTATATGTTACCAAGGCAATTTGAGGTATGGGATGGTGTAAAAAGTGGATATTTATATAATGAGATTGATTTATTAATAGTAGATGAAGCAGGACAGGTATCTACTGAAATTGCAGCAGCTTCTTTCTCTCTTGCAAAAAAGGCAGTAGTTGTAGGGGACGAATATCAAATATCACCTGTATGGGGAATAGAAACAGCCTTAGATAAATCTTTAGCATTACAAGAAGGTGTTATAAAAAATGAAAAGGAATTTGAGATTCTAGAGAAATATGGAATAACAGCTTCAAATTCTAATGTGATGAAAGTTTCATGTAAATCTTGCAAGTATGAAAAATATGGAGAGAAAGGTTTATTTTTAACTGAACACAGAAGATGCTTTGATGATATTATCAAATATTGCAATAGTTTAGTATATAATGGAAAATTAAATCCATTAAGGGGAAATAAAAGAAAAGATAATAGAGAAGACTTATTTCCAAAGATGGGTTATAAAAATATTGAAAGTTTATATTCACAAAAAGTTGGTACAAGTAGAAATAATGTAACAGAAGCAATTGGAATAGCAAATTGGTTAAAACAAAATTACAATGAAATATTTGAATATTATAAAAATATAGATTGGGATAATGTAATAGGAATAGTAACACCATTTAAAGCACAAGCAGGAACAATAAAAAATGTGTTAAAGCAAATTTTGCCACAAGGAGTGTGGCCAAGAATAACAGTAGGGACAATACATACTTTTCAAGGAGGAGAAAGAAAAATTATTATAATGTCCACTACATATGGAAAAGATGAAGGCTGTTTTTTCATAGATAATAATAAGAGCCTAATGAATGTTGCTGTATCAAGAGCAGAAAACTCCTTTTTGATGTTTGGCAATATAACATGTTTGAAAGATGAGATTACATCTCCAAGTGGGTTATTAAAGGATAAGATAAAAGATAATCCATTATTAACTAATGAATTGAAATAGGGTTTGTAAAGAAATTGAAATTTTATCCGACCCATACCTGTCAGTCGGATAAACGTTCAATTTTTTTATATTCTTAGGAAAGTAATCACGAAGTGGTTAGTTTCCTTAGAAGATAATTATGGCGGAATTTAGATTTTGTAGCAGTTTCCACTGCGTACAAAATCTTAGTTTCGGTTTTTTCTTAATTCTTTTGTTTCGTTAAATTGCTAATATTGCTCCAAGAATTAAAATTCCTTCATTTTCATAATAAATAGTATTAAACTGTGATATTGGAATAGGATTTGTACCAAGACCTACCTCAACTGTATATCCAGGTAGATTATAGTCTTGTATAAACCAATCTTTATATCCTGCAAAACTTGAACCATAAGGAGTCTCCTCTAAAGTATATCCACTGGCTTGAGAGAATTGTGTACCAATATAATAAGAAGCATTTGGAAGATAATCAAGGTATTTCCAATATATAATTCTTCCTTGGGTGTGATATGCAAGTATTAATCTAAAATTATGCTGTCTAGTAAAATTATATACAGCCAACGCTTCAGGAGCAACTAGTGGAGCAGTACCGACATAATCACGGGGAGCAGGCTTTGTAAACCCCTGAGCAAACTTAATTTGTTTAGCTCTTTCCCAATTTGCAGGAAATTGTAAATTTAAATCCACACCTGTGAGGCTGATTAACTTCCATATATAGAAATTAATTAGAAAATATAAAAATATTTACAGTAATATGATATTAAATTAAGACAAGGAAAGCTATTTTTGTATCAATAACAATGTCGTTTATTTGAAAAATATAAAAATATTGGAAAAAGTGCTGACAAATTAAATTGAGCACGTTATACTACCAGTAAATTATAAATATGGAGGTAGTAAATATGTATGAAATCGAAAAAAGAGTTTTAAATAATTTATTTGAAAGTAGAGAATCAAATTTATATGTATTAACAGAAATGGATAAAAAGCAAATTGAAAATTTAACAAAGGATAATGATACTTATGAGAAATTATTTAATATAATTGAGGAACTATCAGATGATACAAAAAAATTGAATAAAGTGAGAGATAGTTTAGATAGTTATATAGATAGAATAAATATTGCAGGGTCTTATGAAAATGAAAAGTTTTATAAAATACGGATTTTCAGATGCAATTAATTTAATTTTAGATTGTGCAAAATTGCCAAATATGTCGCAAATAATTTTAAAACATAAAAACAAATGTTTGACAAAATAAAAAATATGTTATATAATGTGAAAAAATAAGAGTGGAGTGATACTATATGAAAAAGCAAAAAAAGTATAACATATATACAGATGCTAGTTTTGATGATAAAAGTAGTGTTGCAACATATTCAATTATAATAATGTCAGAAAATAAAATTTTAAAGTCATATTCCAAGAAGAGTAGAATTGAAATAAAAAATTCTACTGAAATTGAAGTATTTGCAGTATATCAAGCAATGAATTTGATTTTAAGTTGTTACATAAATAAAAGTGAAAGTCAAGTATTTTGCATAAATACGGATTGCATACAGGTACCAGCATTTTTTGAAAATAAAAACAATAAAATGAAAATATTTAAAAATAATGAAGATATAAAAAGAGATATGATAAAAACATATAATGTAATTTCTACAAAATTAAGTAAAAAGAATTGTAGTTTTTCGTTAAAGTGGATAACAAGAGATTTAAATAAAATAGCACATAAACAGACCTATAATATGCTAAAAAGAGTAAGAAAAGTAAATAAGTTAAATGTTTCAAAGGATGATGTACTAATTGATAAAAAAATATTTTGTGAAATTCTGGCAAATTTTGATAAAAGGCAATTATCAATTGTATTATATTTATTAAATAATGTAGGACAAGATAGCTTGATACTAACCACTCAAAAAGCACTTTCTGAAAATTTAAATGTTTCAATTTCAATAATAAACAAAACGATTAAAGAATTAAATCAATTGAAAATAATAGAAAAGGTAAAAAATGGAAAGTATTTACTTTTAATATGATAATTATATTATTTGAAAATATTTTTTAAATGTTAGTATTAATATGGAAAAAAGTTAGAATATGTGGTAATATATCTTTGTTATAACAATATGGAAAGGATGATGATATTTTGAAAAATAATATATTAAAAGCAATTATTAATTTAGTGCAAACACCCACATTTGAATTAAAAGAGTTTTATAATACTCATAATAGAGCAAATAGTATGGGAGATGCTTTAGAAGAATACATTAAAGATATTTTTGCAGGGACTTATGCTATTACAGATGAACAGAAAAGATTAGAAAAAATTAGTGAAGTATTTAGTTATTTAGGAAATAACTCTAATCCACCAGATGCAATGTTAAGAAATGGAGATGCTATTGAAGTAAAAAAGATAGAAAATAGCAATTCATCTTTGGCATTAAATTCCTCATATCCAAAACATAAATTGTTTGCTGATAGTACAATGATAAGTAATCATTGTAGAGATGCCGAAGAATGGAATGAAAAGGATATAATATATGCAGTTGGTGTAGTAGATGACAATAAATTAATGAATTTGAGTTTTGTATATGGATTGGACTATTGCGCTAGTGAAGAAACATATACAAAGATAAAAACAAAAATTAAAGATGGGGTTGAAGCTATACCTGGAGTTGAATTTTCAGAAACAAAAGAATTAGGTAGAGTTAATAAGGTTGACCCATTAGGTATAACATATTTAAGAGTTCGTGGTATGTGGGGAATAGAAAATCCATGGACAGTTTTTAAATATGTATATGAAAAAAATTTAGAAAAAGAATTCAATTTTTTTGCAATTATAAATGAGGAAAAATATGCAGATTTTAGTAAAGAAGATAGAAAAGAATTTGAGGATTTTGTAAATAATAGTGAGTTAATTATGGCAAAAATAAAGATTAAAAATCCAGATAATCCAGCAATACTAAATGGAGCATATATAATAACATACAGTAAATAGGAGGAAACATGAAAGTTATTAGTCTTTTTTCTGGGGCTGGAGGATTAGATTTAGGCTTTGAAAAAGCAGGCTTTGAAATAGAATGGGCAAATGAATTTGACAAATCAATTTGGGAGACATATGAAAAAAATCATAGCAATTATTTAGATAAAAGAGATATAAGAAAAATACCATTAAATGAAATACCAGAATGCGATGGAATCATTCGGTGGTCCTCCATGTCAAAGTTGGAGTGAAGCAGGAGCATGTAAGGGTATAGAAGATGATAGAGGAAAACTATTCTATGAATTTATTAAAATTTTAAATGATAAGAAACCAAAATTTTTTGTAGCAGAGAATGTATCAGGAATGCTAGCAGAAAAACATAAAACAGCAGTTCAAAATTTTATAAAAATGTTTAAAGAAACAGGATATAATGTTAACCTATATTTGGTAAATGCTGCTGATTACGGTGTACCACAAGATAGAAAAAGGGTATTTTACATAGGCTTTAGAGACGATTTAGATATTGACTTTAAATTTCCAAAACCATTAGGGAAAAAAATAAACTTAAAAGATGCTATTGGTGATTTGCAAGATACAGCTATACCAGCACTAGAAAAAAACAAAACTAATGGTGTATATTGTAAGTTCCCTAATAATGAATATATGATAGGTGGATTCTCTACTATATATATGTCAAGGAATCGTGTTAGAAGCTGGGATGAGCCATCATTTACGATACAAGCTGGTGGTAGACATGCACCAATACATCCACAAGCACCTAAAATGACATTTGTAGAAAAAAATAAAAGAGAATTTGTAAAAGGAAAAGAAGATTTATATAGAAGATTAACAGTAAGAGAATGTGCGAGAATTCAGACATTTCCAGATAGTTTCAAATTTTATTATACAGATGTAGCTGATGGGTATAAAATGGTAGGCAATGCAGTTCCAGTAAGATTAGCAAATGTAGTTGCTAAAAGTATAAAAGAATGTTTAAAAAAGGAGGTATAGTATTGGAATTTTTTGAAGGAGAGAAATTTATTAACAAAAAGACAGAGATTGAGAAAACTGAAAATACGGATGAACAAATCAACAAAAAATATGATAGTGGTGAGGTTAGAATAGTTACAGAGCAAGCCAGATATCCTTTGCCAACGTTAAAAGAAATGTTTATGAAAGATAAATATAATTTGCATCCAGATTTTCAAAGGAGAAGAAGATGGAGTCAAGAAAAGAAGTCCAAATTAATAGAATCTTTTATTATAAATGTACCAGTACCACCAGTATTTTTGTATGAAATTGATTATGCTAGTTTTGAGGTAATGGACGGACTACAAAGGATAACTACTATAATAGATTTCTATGAGGATTTGTATGAACTTGAGGGACTAGAAGAATGGAAAGAATTAAACGGAAAGAAATATAGTCAACTACCAGTCAGAATTAAAGAAGGAATTGATAGAAGATATTTATCATCTATTATATTATTAAAAGAATCAGCTAAAGATGATATTGAGGCAGATAGACTAAAAAAGTTAGTCTTTGAAAGATTAAATAGTGGTGGTGTAAAATTAACACCACAAGAGACGAGAAATGCCTTATATGATGGTGAATTTAATAGAATGTGTATTAAGTTATCAAGTAATAATACTTTTAAAAAACTTTGGAATATTAATGATAATATTTCAAATAATGAAGAAGATGAAGATTATTATGAAATTGATGATAATAAATTATTTAGAGATATGAGTGATGTTGAACTAGTATTAAGATACTTTGCTTTTAGACATATTGAGCAATATTCTAGTAGATTAGATATTTTTTTAGATAATTTTTTAAGGAATGGCAACAATACTTTTTCAACAGAGCTATTATCAAAATATGAAAGTATTTTTAATGCAAATATAGACAAAGCTAATAAATTATTCGGGGAAAATGCTTTTAGACAATTTAAAGAATATAGAAACAAATTTAAATGGTCTGAACCAAGTAGAACAGCTTATGATCCTATGATGAGAGCTTTGTCAGATTTTGAACGAGACCAGTTTGATTTTGAGAAATATACAATGGAAGAAAGAGTGGAAATGCTTGAAGAACTTTATAAATCAAATGCAATTAAATTTAATGGAAAGAAACAAAGTAAAACAGAAATATTAGAAAGAACAGAAATAATAAAAGAATTATTAAACAAATTAGTAAAGGAAGTTTAAATGATTGAAGATATAAATGAAGAATTGTCTATTTTCTGTAAAAGGTTAGAATCAATTAATAATTATATAAATTTGATAGAAAGTGAAAAGAAGCTAGCAAAGATTCCAAGTGAGAAAATGAAAAATATGAAAGAGCTTTGTGAGACTGTAGCATATATTAAAGATAATGCTAATTCTCAAGTAATATATAATGCAATTATAATAAGTTTGTATAGTTGTTATGAGAATTATATAGATAATATATTAACAAAATATCTAGATGAATTGTCCAATTCATCTATTAAGTATATTAATTTACCAAAACCAATTTTAGAAAATCACGTGAGACTAACAGGGAACTTTTTATCTAATAGTAATCGATATAAAAATTATGATTTAGTGGAAATGGATGTAATAAATAACTTAACTAGCTGTTTAAATGAAAATGATAAATATTCTTTAAATACTAAAATATTAATAACTCATTCTGGCAATCTAGGAATTAATACTTTAGTAAATTTATTTGCACAAATTGGTATAAATAACTTATTAGAAAAAGTAAAAGAGACTATAGAATATAAAGAGTATTATAAAATACAAAATGATATAAAAAATGAAAGAGAACTGAAAAGGATATTATCAAATTCGGATTCTACAATTATATTTAATACTTTGCAGGACTTAGTAAATCGAAGAAATGGAATAGCACATTCATGGAATGAAGATGAAAGGTTAAGTATTCAAACAATAAAAGAAGTGTATATTAACTTTTTTGTTGCATTTGGAAAAGCAATAAAAGATATTATTATAAATGAATTATATGCAGTATTATATGCAAATGGTAAACTTATTGAATTGTCAATAATATATAATGTATTTAATAATAAAGTGGTTTGTTTGAATAATATGAATCAAAAATTAAAAAGATTTGATTATATATATGTTATTAAATCAAACAAAAAAGCTTATGCAATGAAAATACAAAATTTGCAAATAAATAAGAAAAACATACAAGAATGTAAAAATGAAAATATTGATATAGGAATTGAACTAGATAGAAATATTACTAAAAATGACAAATTTTTTTGTGTAGCAAACAATATATAATAATACGAAAAATTCAATTAATTATTATATTAAAATCTTCTCCCAGCGGGCTAAAAAGGTTTTAGGAGATTTTCTCCTAAACAGCAAAAAGGGTGTCAAAACACCAAGCTGGCGAATTTTGGGCACCACAAAATGCCTTAAAAATCGGAACAAAAAGATGTAGTTTTTTATAAATAAAAGCTATATCTTTTTTTGTACCCAAATTTCTTTTTCTGTACCCATTTTAATAAAAATTTTCAAAAACAAAGTATACTCTTTATAAATTATTTAAGTTTAATATGTAGATAGAAAAAATTTCATTATATGCATATCACACTTAAAGAATAATAAACATTATTAAGAGGTGTATGTTTTGAAAAAGGAAGATATAAAAATATACTGTAAATTTAATAAAGCAAAACAACCTATTGATAAAGTTATTTGTAAAATGTTTTACGATTTTACTGAAAAGAAAACTGATAATAAAAATATTGAAAAAAGAGCTGACAAAATATAAAGACAACGTTATGATAATAGTACTGTAAATATTTTTATGGGAAGGAGTGAAATGTTTAAACTAATAACTAAAAACTATAAAGTAGGAATGTATATTAGGTTATCTCGTGAAGATGGCGACAAACAAGAAAGTGAAAGTATTGGAAATCAAAGAAAAATAATTGAAAGATACTTAAAAGAGCAAAACCTAAATATTGTAGATGAATATGTTGATGATGGAGTTTCACGGAACTACATTTGATAGACCAGAGTTTAATAGATTAATTGCAGATATTGAAAGTCAAAAAATTAATATGGTAATAACCAAAGATCTATCAAGACTTGGAAGAGATTATATAAAAACAGGTTATTACATAGAAAACTACTTTCCAGAAAAACAGGTAAGGTATGTTTCAATACTTGATGGAATAGATACATATAGCGAAACAGTAAATAATGATATTACACCATTTAAGGCTATTTTAAATGATATGTATGCTAAAGATATATCAAAAAAGATTAGAAGTGTTTTTAAAGAAAAGCAAAAGCAGGGAGAATACTTATGTAGTACACCAGCATATCGGATACAAAAAAGATTCAAACAATAAAAACAAATTAGTAATTGACCATAATATTGCACATGTGGTAAGAAAAATATTTGATATGTATGTAAATGGTACAGGAAGTAAATTGATTGTAGAATATTTGAATAATAATCATTATTTAAGTCCATATGGATATAGAAAGACTGGCAATGTTCAAAATGAAAGTAATACTGATTATTTTTGGAATGCAACTACATTATGTGATATGTTAAAAAACGAGGTTTATATAGGCAATACAGTTCAAAATAAGGTATCTGTTGTTTCATATAAAGTAAAAAAACTTCGTAAAGTAGAAAAAGAAAAATACATAAGAGTAGACAATACTCACGAACCAATTATTGATAAAGATATATTTGAAAAAGCACAAATAATACATAAAGAGCGAGCAAAAAAAGTAGTAAAACAATATGACTATTTACTGCGAGGGCTAATATACTGCAAACATTGTCGGTTGGCAAATGCAAATTGTATTAAAAGTAAATCATAATAGTACCAGACCAAAGATTCCATATATAGTAGATACGGGTTATCAAAAAAGAGGTTGCTATGTAAGAAATTTGAATTATCCAAAATTTGAAAAAAGAATACTAGAAATTGTAAGGCAAGTCTGCAAAATATATACTAATCGTAAAATGTTAGAAGAAACTTATAAGAAAGTAATAGATAAATCAATCGATTTAGTACCATCTATAAAAAAGCAAATTGAAATAATAGATATTAAAATAGTTGATATTAATAAAAATTTGGATAGTTTATATAATGATAAATTAAATGGAATACTAACTGATATTGATTTTACAAGAATATCTATGAGATTTGTTAATGAAAGAGAGAAATTAACAAATGAAAAAAGTGAACTAATGGATAGATTTCAAGACTTACAAGGTCAGCAAACTATTAGAAATAAAAATGATGAAGAACAAATGAATAAAACAATAAATGAATTTTTAGAAATGAAAGAAATAGATAAATCTTGCTTGTTTAGAATAATAGATAAAATAGAAATAGACAAAGATAAAAATGTTTTTATTTCATTTAACTTTGCACCATTAAATACAATAAATGATAATATAGATGAATTTATTGAAGTAGAGAAAATATTAAATGATGAGAAAGCAATATAAAAATGCTATTAAATGCAATTTATGTAGTATAATCTACATTATTTTTTGAAAACGAAAAGGTGGAAGTTAATCAAATTTTCACCTGTGGTATTTCAAATATACCAACCACGATCAAAATTTAATAAAATGCAGTAATCATCTATATTACAGGATATTTCAAATTGCTTGAAGTATTCTGTTTTTTATTGGTTTTTATGCTAGAAGTGGAGTGGTATATGAAAGAAAATCAAGATAATATTGGCTATTATTCTACAATTCCGGCAACAATTTTATACAATAAAGAACTAAAAGCAAATTATTCAAAGAAAAATTTATATAAATGATCTACCCTATCCATTAAATATTGGATACCAGTATCAATCAAAAAATGGACAGGCTATTCATCAAAAAGTGGAAGATAATAATAAAAGAAATAATATTAAAACTAATAAAAGTAATTATTCAAATATATGTAAAAATAAATAATGGTAAACCATATTTTACTGAAGAAGATTATACTACAGAAAGTTTTGAAGAATATAGTAAATTAGATGACAAAGGAAGATGTAGAGTTGCTTATGCTAATATTTGCAAAGAAATAATGCCTCCTGATGGAGATCAAAGAGGAGATATCAGTAGTATAAAACCAACTGGTTGGGTGCAAAGGAAATATAATGGAGAATATTTATATAATAGATGCCATTTAATAGGTCATCAGTTATCGGATGAAGATGCAAATGAACTGAATTTAATTACAGCAACGAGATTCTTTAATGTTAATGGTATGCTACCATTTGAAAACAAAGTGGCAGATTACATAGAAAAACATAAAAATAATCATGTTTTGTATAGAGTAACACCAATTTTTAAGGGAAATAATAAATTAGCAAGTGGCGTAGAAATAGAAGCATATTCTGTAGAAGATAGAGGAAAAGAAATATGTTTTAATGTATATGTATATAATGTACAACCTGGAATTACAATTAATTACGAAACAGGAGAAAGTGAAGAAAATTAGCCATTATTATTGAAAAATAGATTTAAATGCTATATAATAAGTTTAGTTTTAATCTTTTTGCTGAATTTCTTTGGCAATAAATTTCCCAAAAACAAACAACAAACTAGGAGTGTGAAGATTATTGAATTTAGACTTATTTAATAATTTAGTTAATAATGTGAAAGAAAATAATATTGTACAAAGTTTTATAAAGGAATTATCTAATTATTTAGAAAAGCAAAACAGTAAATTACTTAACTTAGACATTTATGCAAATTTTTAACACAGGCAGATGATTTAGCAATAGCAAATTT